>NZ_DAMAUC010000053.1:0-2503 GCF_032079385.1 Anaerocolumna sp. | reverse complement strand
ACAATAGTAAGTAGATTCATCTTTTAATATCCGTAAGTTTTTAATTTCGTTCTCAACTATACTCCCGGTCCAGACGGTCTTCCCAATAATCAAATTCCTCTTCCAGTAAGTCCTTGTCCAGACGCTCCTCCCTGTCTATCACATTGGCCCAGTCGATTACACGTCTGAGATATATCTTCACACCCATGATATATTCCTCTTGCACAATCGTCCCATACATTTCCTCACAATATGCGGTTTATTACAAATACGCAAGATTTTTTCAGTAACCACTTATTCCTTCTTATTTATTTCGTTCTTTTCTTCTTTTGAAGAAAGGTTATATTCTAACCTTAATTTGGGATATAGTGATTTTTGAATATTCTCATCATATTTTTCAGCAAATTTTATCTCTACATCATCACGATAGCCTTCAAAATATATTTCCTTGATATCCTCATGGTTAAAAAAGGCAAACTCCTGTTCCTTTGTGACGCCTTCTGGATAGATAAGGGCTGAATAATCAAAGTAACCAATCGTACCATTATTATTAAAAAGTTGCGCACGTCCTATAATCATCAATTTCACATTCCCATTTTTTGTTTGGACAACCGTCCCAATTGGAAGAATATATTGTTTTTCCATATTTAAAACATCCCTTCTTTTTTCAATTTTTTAAGTAATTTTCTTGTTATACGATAATTAAAAACTAAGTCTGTTCCAGAAACTTCATACTTAATTCTTATCGCCTTAACTAGCAGAATAAAAGTAAATGATACTACTAAATTCAAGGCCAAGGCAACAAGATTTCCAGAAAATAAGAATACCGTACTGAAAATAATGCAAAAAATACCAGTAAATATCATCGTAATATCAATGATGCTATTTCCTTTATATGTTGATCGTAATACCTCAAGATAATTCTCAGATTTCCAGTATATATCTGCATTACTAACTTCTGGATACCGCATATTTTTATGAATATAGAAATTCACTAAAAAATAAATTACTACTATGAGAATTATAATCAGTGCAAATCTTGCTATAAGGTTATTTAAAAAAATGGTCAAATACTGTAATTGTCGAATAATAATTGTGCCAATTATACTTAGAGTTGCAATGATAGAAATCGAGGGCTTACTACTAACAGAGTCAAAATTGCCACAATGATAATAGTAAACACTCCCTTCTTTTAAAAAATATAATTTTTGCTCTTCAAACTTAATGATGATTGCTTTTTTCTTATCCAAAAACTGACCCTAAGCAGTTAAATCCGCTTACAAAGCCTTTCAATGACTCAACAATATTTTTATTCACTTCCTCAACCTTATCTTTTATTGCACCCACTGCTTCTGATATTTTTTCTCCAATTTCTTCTTTGTTGTCCCAAACATAGTCAAAAGCAATAGAACCCAAAACACCAACCGTAAATCCAATTGCCGTTCCTATGCCAGGAATGACGCTGCCTATTGCAGCTCCTGTGGCTGCAGCCCCTAATGCTCCAGCCCCAATACCAATTGTGGCATGAGCAACTGCTTTCACAACCGCATCTCGACTCTCTTCTCCTTGAGCACTCATTATGGCATAATCAAAAACACCTCCTATGATGGGGAGTCCCTTTGTAGCACCCAGTCTAACGAATTGTTTTAATAAACTTGGCGTTTGGCTCACAACAACATTCACTCCTGATGTCGTAACAGCAACCCGACCTTCATCCATAAATGCGGTTGTATTATATCTTAAAAATGAAAATAAAGAATCAGAGAACGACTCAACTACCTCATCAGTTATTTTAGTCTCAATCATCGCTTGCCCAACAGAAATCAAGCCCGTTAAAAGATTTGAACTATCAACCTTATCCTTCAAATCATTCCATTTATTAACAATAACTTCTAATAATTCAGGATTGTCAGAAAAAAGTCCTTCTCCTCCCCTGTACTCCTCTATCATATCTTTAGCAATGTCAATCTCTTTATTACTCATTTTATATCCAGGACTTAACCACCGGTAAATTAATTCATTCTCTTTTCCTCGTCTGATCCAATCATAGATTTCCTGCAAATCTTCCTTACTGCTATGTACAACTTCCTTCCAATCAACCGATTCAAGTCGTTCCGCCTTTCCTGCCACATAAAGCAGTTCGACTACATCATGTCTCCATTTCTTTTTCTTAGAGTTCTGGACCGCTGTCCATGCTGAGCAGACCTCCTGTACGGTAAAGCCATATTCCATGGCTTCCTGAATCTGCTCTTCAGACAAACCCGTGACCTTTACTGCTTCCATCACATCTACTTGCTCTAATCCCTTTAAGCATATAGCGCTGATGGAAGTAAATTGGATCTCGTTCGTCTGCGGATTGTAACTTACCTTTTTGATCTCCGTATCCGCACGGTCCAGGATATTCTGTATCCCTGTTGCCCGATCATAGATTCCTCCTGTGGCTTGTACGAAAACATCGATTGCCACCAGTTTGCTGTTGATGTCCCGGATCATTCTCCGGCACCGGCTAATTACCGAACTTCTG
>NZ_DAMAUC010000052.1:0-4119 GCF_032079385.1 Anaerocolumna sp. | reverse complement strand
GGTTTAAAGATGCAAGAAGCTTTGACGCACGGGCAGCGCTGGCAGGAGAATATAATCTACAAGGTTTATCGCTCTGGACTGTTATGAGATTTGATGCCCAAATGTGGCTTATCATTAATACTCAATATTACATAGAGCGGCGCTTGGGGATTAGCTAAGCAATTATGTGATTTTATTGATATTCGATATAGTTGATAACATGAACTGAGGTATGGTAAAATTCTTATCATACGAAAGGCTCTTTATTATTAATGGAGCGTTTATTATATCATATAAAGATGTAAAGCTTATGTAATACAGCTTTATTATGAGCTATAATCAATTAATGAATAGTGCAACGATAAAAATAATTTGGGTAATAATAAATAATTTTATGACATTAATACAAGACAACAATGAAGTCATAATGGTGGAAAAAATGTTGGTCATATAATGAAACTGGCAATTGAGTGAACCAACATGATTAAACAAAAGGACTAAATGTTAGATTAAGGAAGGAAAAAACTGACTATGGACAATCAGGAAATTATTGATAAATTGACGAAGGTATGTATATGCAAAGGAGTTTCCAGACAAACAATAAAAAAGGCGATTACTGAAGGTGCAGATAGCGTTGAAAAAGTATGGAGGATGACGAATACTGGCAATGGCAGTTGTAAAGGAAAACGGTGCGGAGAAAAAATTCAGCAGATTTTGGATAATTGGGAAGAAGAGAAATAATAACTGCATTTACTCTAAATCCCATCCAAGTACCTCCATCTCATCAACTAACCGGATGAAAACATTGCTATACTAATTTGTTTAAAATGCCGTTGCAAAGGTGGTTTGCAACGGTATTTTTTAAAAAGTAAAGGAAAGTAGAAATAAGGAGGACTATGGCATCGGCAGATAGGAGGATTTGATACGGGGTATCTGCAAGGGCAAAAGAAGGAAACTGTGTGTGCAATCTTCCGGTGATTGGTGAGGAAAAGGAATATAAGGTGGTTATTATGTGAAGACGATGAATGACGCAGCGAAAGGGTTGGAAGACCTTTTTCGCTGCGTCATTCAATTTTTGTAAATTCAATGATAAGTCCATTGAAAATCTCAAGTTGCCTTGTGGTCAGTCCTTTGGTTACATATTTAGGTTTACTGTTGTGAAACTCCTTCATTAATGTATTTATGATACTGATCTGGCTGGTCGTTAAGTTATTGACCATAATTGTTTTCCCTTTTTCTTTCCCTGCCAGAAAATCCAGGCTTACATCAAAAAGTACAGATAAATCAATTAATGTCTCTAAGGTAGGCAATTTTTGATTGTTTTCATATTTGCTTATAAGTGATTTACTTTTATTGATCTTTTGTGCCAATTGTTCCTGAGAGTATCCCTTTTCTTTCCGTAACTGTTTTAACAGCTCTCCAAAATCATACATCATGAGCCTCCAATACCAGTTTTATTATTTGTTATTAGTATATAACGCCAACGTTGACTATTTGGAAACTTTGTAATAATATATAGTTGTTATTAGGAAACATTGGGGTTTTTGAGAACAATTATTCGTATATTATGGTATAATTTTCAGAGATAATACAAGAGATAAAAGAGGAAACACGTATGAAAATAGCTATATGCGATGATTGTCAGGAAGATATCAGACAACTGGAGGAGTGCATCAGAGAAAGCAAATTCTGCCCCCAAAACCAAGATTTTTGTGAGTATTCCAGCGGGGAGACTCTACTGGCTGATTATAGGGATTTCGATATTGTATTTCTGGATATGAAAATAGGGGAAGGAATGAATGGAACAATTACAGCTCAAAGTATACGAAGGCGTGATACAAAGGTAATTATTGTATTTTATTCTGATTTTGAATCACCAGCCAGCAGAATATCTTCGATACGGCCTTATGATTATCTGCTGAAGAGGTATTCGAAAGAAGAATTGTCCCAAAGTCTGGATATGGTATTGGAAGAAGTACAGAACAAGGAAGAGTCACCCAAGCTGCCTGTTGCATGTGATGGGAAAGTATTTATTTTACAGATATCAGATATTATATATATTCAAATCTATAAAAAAGGAAGCCAAATATGGCTGACAGATAAAAAAGCAGAGGAAATCTGGGGTGGTGCAGACTCTGAAAAAGAGCTTATACAAACGATTGAAACCAAAACGAAATTAAGGGAGTACTACCAGGAACTAAGAAATTACGGCTTTATTTATGCCAGTGAAAGCTATATCATCAATGTAGAGAAGGTCGTATCCCGGCAGAAAGATTTTGTTCGGATGGAGGGCGGCCATAATCTTACTGTGGTCAGAAGAATGAAAAAAGTATTTGATGAAGAACTTGGCAAATATTATGGAGTTAGGTATATTCGAGAGAGGATAAAAAGGGAATGAATATAGCACAAATTATATATGGGCCGGTGATGTACCTAAACTGCGTTTTTGAAATATTCTTATTGTACAACTTATTGGAAGGCGTATTCCGGCCGTACGAAGACCGAAAAAATATCAGGCTTCTGGAAATAACAGCATGCAGCACGGTGATTTTTTTAATCAACAGTTTAAATCTTCCTACTGTAAATTTATTTTGTGTACCACTTATGTATATATTCTTTGTATGGCTGATGTTTCGTATAGAACTAAAATATAATATTCTTTATGTTTTATTTTACTATGTGATTTTAGCGGTAACTGAATTTACATTTCATCATATCTATACTTTGCTGGAAATTGATGTCTCAAAAGCATATTTTAGTATGGTGCTTTTTTTAATCATTCAGAAGACATTTGAATTTGCAGTAGTACAGATTGTAAAAAAGCGGCACCAGGGCCCTTATGAAAGCGGCAGCTTTCAATATTTAAAATATTTATTTATACTTCCTATTGCATCTTTAGTTTTGCTGAATGGATTTTTATTACCAAAGCAATATTCCAGCGGCTATCTTTTGATCTGTATCGGTGGGGTTTTATTAATTATATCCAATGTAGTTGGTTTTTCTACGGTGGAAAAATTATTAAACGCAGAAAGAGTCGCCAGAGATGCGGAATTACTTGCGTTAAAAACAAAATTAGAAAGAAGCCACTATCAAAGGATGGAGGAAGTGAACCAGGATTATGCAGAATATTTACATGAAATGAGCCGCGTAATCCGGATCATGGAGCAGCTGGCATGCACAGAGGATAATGGTGCGGTTAAAGGAGCGATGGCGAAAGTTTCGCAGATGGGAAAAGCGTCTGTGAAACAATGCTATATCAGTGACCAGATCACCAACGCTATTTTTATAGAACGAGAGAAAAATGCCATTGATAAGGGCGTAGATTATCAGTTGGATATCCAATCGGGAATAGATGTGAACTTTATTGACGATTTAGATAAAATCAGTATGTTTGGAAATCTGCTTGACAATGCACTGGAGGCGGCCGAAGAATGTAATGAAGGTTATGTATTTGTAAGCTTATATAAGGGAAATGAAGCGCTTGTCATATTACGGATAGAGAATAATTTTAAAATCAGGCCCCATAAGATAGGAGAGAAATATTTTACCACAAAGATTGAAAAGAAAAAGCATGGTTTCGGGATCAAAAAGGTAGAAGAATTATCAGAAAAGTATGGAGGTATATTAAATTGTTATGAAGAGGGAGATACCTTTGTAGCGGTGTTAATGTTATCAAGCCTACCAAATTTGGCAAATTAACGACCAAATTCGGCCAAGCTATTGATTTCTCTGATAAAAACATGGTATGCTGAATAAAAATACATAGGGGGTATCTTTATGAGTAAAATAACGAAGAAGTTGAAAAGCCAAAATTGGACTGTTTTTATGATGAATGCTTTAGCACTGTTAGTGGTAACTCAGAATGTAAATGCAGCGTGTGCCTGGTTGCAGCATCAACCCGAGGTACCAGAGGAAGCCAAACGTTTTAGAAAATTTTAGGTGACAGCAAAAGCGATGATTGAAAAGTTAGCAAAAAAAGTTGTGACCTGGCAGGTTCAAAAAAATTATCTTTTAATAAAAGATGAAAAATTATATATATATGCATATGAGCTGCTAATTGGGCAGGCTGTCAATATATTGATTGCCTGCTTTTTGGCAATTGCTTTCCATGCATATACTACGGTTTTGATATTTTTGCTA
>NZ_DAMAUC010000051.1:0-4130 GCF_032079385.1 Anaerocolumna sp. | reverse complement strand
TAACGTGGTATATAGGGTAAATTTGGCGTCATCCGACCGAGAAGGCTGTTTATGGGCGACTAGAGACTCAGTGACAAGTATCGCCCTCTGCGATGCTTGTCATGCGCTTTGAGGCTCTACCAAGACCATGCCGCACGAGGGAAAGGTAGCAAAATTTACCCTATACACCATGTTATCCTTACTAAATATAAATTAAGTCATTACGAAAACCCAATCAACACTTTTTGAGTTCTACACATCCCCAGGCAAAGCGTCCTACTGCAACAAATTTTTATTTACTATAGAATTGGTCTATTATTCCACAAGACATGATATCCGCCATTTTTAAAGCCTCTGCTTGAATTACATCAAAATTAATGATATCTTGCGCATATCTTCCGTTTAAACGGTACATGGCTTCGTCCTCTGTCATTTTTAAATGGTGATAGAATAAAGTTTGGAATTTCTTCATATTCCAGTATGGATTAATACTTGCTAGAAAAGCCACAATTTCATCTGCATTTTTATACCAATTTCTCCTGTCTTCATTTGCAGCTTCTATATCTCCTGCTTTAGCGTGATTAACTAAACTACCTGCAATAGTTAAATGTTCTCTAAATAGCGTTTCGAATTTTTTTGCTTTTTCATTACCGTAATACAGTTTAAGTATATTAGCAAAATCAGTTGGATTTCGAAGAAGTCTATTAGTCACAAATTCCAAATCATCCAGTTCTGATACAGTACTAATAATAAAGTTCCTTGTCCAAAAAATATGTTCTTGCCAAAGCTCTCTAAAAAGGTTAATTAGATTTATCATGACGGTCAGGTTATTCTTAGGTCTCATAGTTAATAATCCTTTATATAGTTTTTACTATTATATGTTATTAAACAGTATATGCTACTAATGAAAATAGATTGTCAAAAATCGAATGAATCATTATTGATTTATCATAAAAAATTATTACTTTCATTTGAACGTGAATTCTGAAAAGAAATAGAATTCATGTTTTTCAAAATGTTATATTGACATGGATTGATAAATAGGATACAATCTTACCAATATACTCGATGAGTAAAAACTCATTTAAATGTATAAAAATGCAATCTAACTAAATAGATATGGTATATTGTATAAAATATATTAAATAGAAGATAGTAAATATGTATTAGCTGCTTGGAAGTTAGAGACTGCCGCACAACAATAAACTGTTATTCTGATAGCATGAATTCGGCTTATAATGAATTTTATGCCGGGAGAATCTTATCCTCATATTGTGATTCTTCATTCATTTAATTCGTGGAATTTTTATTCAGAGTAATAGTTTTGCAGCAGCCTCTTTTTATATATAAAGCTGAAAAGGAGGACACAATGAAAAATTTGTTGAAAAAGTTAAATTTACCGGATGGAGTACAAAGCATTATCCAAAATAGTAAAAAAGTTGTTGTAGCCAAAAATAGGGAAGAATTATTGGAATTATCCTATGGAAGTACTGAAAATGATGAATTTCATGTTTCCTATGATGTAAAAGGTAAGGGATCCGTACAGGAAGTAACCGTTAATCGTTGTAAAAATGGAGCCGTAGTGAATTATCTTGAAGATTACATGCGTAGAAGAGATCCGGATTGTTTAATCGTATCCGATGATCTCGGAACGGATAAGCCCAGATATAAGGATGTTTATAATAATCATTTTGAACCATTACGTCAGGAAACATTTGAATGGCTAAAGGAACAGGAACTTATTATATTGCCATTTATGTCCGGTGGTAAGGAATACGGATATGAATCTTTACTGATTGCACCGCTGAATGCTGCCTTTTTCGCATGTGCAGTAGCAGATATACAAGGTTACATCAATGTTGATGAAATACCGGAAGGATTTACCCCAAGAGCAATTGTTTATCTGGCACCGCCTTTTAGACATACACATTTTAATGGAAAACAGGTAGTAGTTCATAATCGCTCAATGGAACTTCATGAAGTATTTTCTTATAACCTTTATCCGGGACCTAGTGCTAAGAAAGGTATCTATGGTGTTCTATTAAATATCGGTGAAAGAGAAGGATGGACTACAGTTCATGCTTCTACTGTTAGAGTAATCACACCTTATGATAATGAACTTGTAATTTTACATGAAGGTGCTTCCGGCGGCGGTAAAAGTGAAATGACAGAAGATATTCACCGGGAATTAGACGGAAGAATTGTATTAGGGAAAAATACAGTTACCGGTGAAAAGAATTATATTGATATAGTTGATACCTGTGAAGTTCAACCTGTTACGGATGATATGGCTCTATGCCATCCCAAAATGCAAAATGAAAGTAAAAAATTAGTTGTTCAAGATGCAGAACAAGGTTGGTTTTTAAGACTTGATAATATTAAAAAATATGGATCTTCACCCAAATATGAAAGTATCATTGTTCAGCCTTCCGAAAAACTCTTATTCTTTAATTTAGACGGAGTATCCAATGCAACTTGTCTACCATGGGAACATACTTTAGATTCTGACGGAACACCTTGCCCTAATCCAAGGGTTATACTCCCCAGAAAGATGGTACAGGGTATTGTAAGTGAACCGGTGGAGATTGATGTAAGAAGTTTCGGTGTTCGAGTACCACCTTGCACAAAAGAAAATCCAAGCTATGGAATTATAGGACTATTCCACATCCTACCTCCAGCCATTGCATGGTTATGGAGATTAGTGGCCCCAAGAGGATATAATAATCCAAGTATAACCACTAGCAAGGGTATGACCAGTGAAGGTGTTGGTTCTTACTGGCCATTTGCGACCGGAAAAAAAGTAACACAGGCTAATCTGCTATTAAATCAGATTACCCGTTCCAGTCATACCAGATATGTATTAATTCCTAACCAGCATATTGGTGCATACGAAGTTGGATTCATGCCAGAATGGATAGCAAGAGAATATATTGCAAGAAGAGGCAGTGCTAAGTTTAAGCAAGAACATTTAACAGAAGCACGCTGCAAATTACTGGGATATTCTCATAATACTTTAAAACTAGACGGACACTATATCCGCAGAGCATTCTTACAACCGGAAATGCAAAGTGAAGTCGGTATAGAAGGCTATGATAAAGGTGCTGAGATATTAACCGATTTCTTTAAAAATGAACTTGCTCAATACAATACAGAAGATTTGGATCCATTAGGAAGACAAATCATAGATTGCTTTATGAGAGACGGTTCTTTGGAAGAATATTGTGAGTTAATACCTATGAGATTCTAAAAAAGATAAACATTAAGTTTTAAAATAACAATTGTTTTGATTATTTTTAACTAAGTATTATATGAAGAAATATATATGAAGAAGTATATATGAAAAAAATATATTAGAAAAAACATATGAAAAAACATATATACAAAAATAGATATACGATAAGAGGCTGTTGCAAAAACGTCATTTGAGTAAATTCCGAAAACCTGAATTTTAAAAGGAATCTTACAAAGCTAGGAGTCCTAACATAAAATTCATAATTCAATTTTCACTCAAAGAATGACAATTGAATTATTGCGGCAGCCTCTTATTGTATGTATATACTTTAAAGAAATTTGAGATACTTTTAGTGAAACTAGTTTATCCAGCTTAATAAAGTCACTAAAACGCCGAAAGCGAGGTTATTATGCCAAAAGATAGTCAACCAGATAATAAAAAAGCAAGAATGCAAAAATCAAATGGACAAACTCCTATTACACGTGAGAATCAAAACCATAACAGAAATGCAAAGAAACAATCCACACCCAATAATGATGTATAACAGGAGGTATCTATGGCAAAAGCAGGAATGAGACGTCCGGATCCCAAAGAACCTCATGGAACTGAAAACAATCCGGGAATTAATATCCCAAAGAATACAGTAAAACCGGTTCCTGAGATTCAAGGAAAAGCGAAAGCCGGACATGAGAAAGCAAACCCAATTAAATATGATGGAAAGTGGTAATTCTATTTATACCAAAGACTATAAATAAAAATTTAGGTTGTTAACAATAGTACGCTTTGCCTGAGGTGGTGTAGAGAACTCAGAAAGTGCCACCGGGGCTTTCATAATGACTCGATTTATGTTTTGTTAGGATAACATGGTGTATAGGATAAATTTTGCTACCTTTCCCTCGTGCGGCATGGCCTTGGTAGA
>NZ_DAMAUC010000050.1:0-5550 GCF_032079385.1 Anaerocolumna sp. | reverse complement strand
GAAAATTTTATTAGAATTTTCAGGGTTGTTTCACTGTTCAGTTATCAATGTTCAACGGCATTGAGTCATTTTTTATTTTAACGCTTTCGCTGCCGACAAGAAAAGATTATATCATATAGTTCATATTATGTCAACCACTTTTTTCGACATTTTTTAAATTTTTAATTTATGTCTCTTTTGTGGTTTCCTCTCGTAAGAGGCGAGTTTCATAATACTACATTTTTAATAATAAGTCAATCACAAATTGTATTAATTTAATATTCAATTCATACTTCTTTGTTATGATCTACTTAAACCAAGATGTTATCTATAAAAGATAAAACCTTAACCATATATCAGAGATTAGATATTTCCATTATCCTCTCTTTAATGGCTGCCCCGTTTTTAGCAGCGAATCTAATGATACTACACTTATAGAATAATGTCAACAAGAAATTGTATAAATTTTTAATACAATATATACCATTTCATATATGCTGAATCTAATGTAAAACAAAATCCTGACAAAGCAGCGCTTTTCGTACTTTGTTATGCCATTATTTCTACTCTACTATGCACTATTTTTTCGATTTGAAGAATTTCCTACTAATTAAAAAGAGATTTTCCCCATAAGTAAGTTTACCCTGCGGAAAATCTTCTTTTAACAAAACTTATTTTAAATATAATTCTAAGAGTATCTTTTCTTTATCTCTTCAAACTTTGCTGCTGTTATTAGTGCATCTTTTTTAATGTCTTTAAAAGAAACTACATAAGTCCATCTTCCATAAGGCTCAATTTTTTTAATTTGAGAAATATTTATTAAATAAGACTTATGGCTTCGTAAAAACTGCTCTGAATCAAGCTTCATTTCAATGTCACTAATACTTAATGAAGTAACAAAAGAATCTTGTTTGGTATATATAACGGTGCTGCTGTTTTCTCTTTGAACCAGTATGATATCTTTAATGTCTATAAAGCTCATACTTTCTTTTCCTTTAACCAGTAATTTATCAAGCCCACGTTCATACTTAACTATTTTAACAAATTGATCCCTAGAGCTTATTTCAGACATAGATTTGATTCTGTCAAGAGTCTGATTTACCCGATCCACATTAAATGGTTTCACAAGATAATCGTAAGCATATAGTTCAAAAGCATCGGACATATATTGAGAATGAGCAGTTGCAAATATAATTTTAGTTTTCGGATTCAGATCTGCTATTACTTTAGCACAATCCAAACCACTAGCTCCATTCATCTCGATATCCAGAAAAACAACTTCCGCTTTCGTCTTATTAAAAAGTGCAATAGCATCTTCGCAATTGTCACTTTCTCCTACAACCTCGAAACCCTCATTACGTTCAATTATTTTACGAAGCAAGATACGAATTCCACTTTCATCATCAATCAAAATCACTTTAATAGCCATGGTAACTTCTCTTTCTACGTTTGCAGATTGGTTTTCCTAAAACCTCTGACCAAATAATTGCTTCTTGTAATTGTGTGGAAGGCAAACTCCTATTAATGTAATCTACATTCTTTTCCTGAATTATAATATCCTCTGTTCGATTTTCATTTTTTGACGTTTGATCTTTATCTTTTATTGTATTATCCGGTATCCGAATATCTCTTGGTTTTAAAGGAATTCGTTTCATTTTTACACCTACCGCATATTACATCTGTAAGCAGATGCGGTGCCGCCACAAACAGTCAAGCTGAAAGAATCTATTCACGGCAACCTTTCTATTTATATTTTCTTTCAACCATTCAAATATAATGTCCCTTCGTGCTGCCTTAAATGCCATTATATAGTTTCATTTTTTTCTCCAACAATTGACTTCTTACCTGTTTCCGATATCTTCTCTCTCATTTTTGTATCTGCTTTAATATTCTGTAAATCATAATAATCCATAACTCCCATTTTACCCTCACGTAATGCTTGAGCCAGTGCTTTAGGTACCTCTGCCTCAGCTTCTACAACGTAAGCACGCATCTCCTGCTCTTTTGCAACCGCCATAGCTCTTCGTTCTTCGGCTTTGGCTTGTGCAATATTTTTATCCGCCTCTGCCTGAACACTTTGTAAATGAGCTCCAATATTTCTTCCTACATCGATATCAGCAATATCAATTGATAAAATTTCAAAAGCTGTACCGGAATCCAGCCCTTTATCCAGGATTCTTTTTGAAATATCATCCGGATTCTCCAGAACCTCAGCGTGAGAACTTGCTGAACCACAAGTTGTAACAATACCTTCACCAATTCTGGCCAGGACAGTACCTTCTCCTGCACCTCCCACTAAACGTTCCAGGTTTGCTCTTACAGTAACTCTTGCTTTTACAAGTAATTCAATACCGTCTTTTGCAACCGCCGATACACAAGGGGTTTCAATTACTTTAGGATTAACACTCATTCTAACAGCTTCAAATACATCTCTTCCTGCTAAATCAATAGCCGCCGCTTTTTCAAATGGAAGATCAATTCCAGCTCTTTCCGATGCAATTATTGCATTTACCACTCCATCAATATTACCCCCAGCCAGATAGTGTGCTTCTAATTGATTTACGCTTAAGTTAAGTCCGGCTTTTGTAGCTTTAATCAATGGTAAAACAACTTTAGATGGTACTACACGTCTTAACCGCATGCCGATTAAATTAAAAATACTGACTTTAACATTTGCTGCCAGAGAAGAAATCCAGAGACCAATCGGTACAAAGCTTAAAAACAATACAACTAATAACCCAATAACTCCGATTAGAACTATTAAACCTACCATTTCAGACATATTCTCCTACCTCTTTCCTATGATTTTTTACAATCTGTTTTCATCTATTTTAACAATTAGCTTAGAACCTTGAACCTTATATATAACCAGTTGCGTTCCTTTCAGAATGTATTTACCCTCCGAGATAACATCTAATTCAATACCATCAAAACTTCCCGTTCCTGTGGGCCGTAAATCTGATATTGCAACACCTCGTTTACCCAGTAAATAATTCAAATCACTGGAACTTATATATCCTTTCTCTTTATTCAATTCTTCTTTCAAAATAATAGGCAGCTTTAGTCTGCTTTTGGATAACACCCCCAATATTATGGCCAACATTATTCCCAGTAAAACTAATATTATAATTGTTATGGTTACTCCCTCTTCAATAGAATCTGCAGCTAGAAAGATACCAATAATCAGACAAGCCATTCCTGCAATTCCAGGTACTGAAATACCTGGTGCTATCATCTCTATTCCAATCAAAATAAATCCTGAAATAAAGAAAATAATCGCTATGATAAATAACCAATCAACAGTTCCCAACATGAGTTCTGCCCCCTTCCTATAATCTTTAGAATTATTCTACAAGGAATATCTCCACATTAAAAGAGATACTCTCCAAATTATACATTTTCAGTTCTGAAATGTCACAACTTTTTAGAATCTATCAAGGTTTTATCCCGATTATGGTTTACTTTAGGTATTTGTATATAAAAACCTGTTTCTTTCTTATTAGATGAAGCATTGATTGTCCCATTTACATCCTCTATGATTTTAGAAACTATATATAACCCCATACCATGACCTTGTTCTTTCTTTGTTGTAAATCCTTGTTTGAAAATATCCGTTAACTGATCTTCTGAAATTTGAGGGCCATTATTTATAATTTGAAAAGAATAATTGCTTTTACTTTCATCCATTTCAATATATATGGTTTTCTTCTTTTCAATTTCCGCCAGACAAGTAATACTATTATCAATAATGTTTGCCAGTACTATGCACAGGTTCCATGGTTCCATGGGAATATTTTTTAAATCCGTCCGAATATCAAGAAAAAAATCAATATTTTTATTCTCAGCAGCTTCCATTTTAACCTGCAACAGCGCATTTACTGCAGGCTGAGCCGTTTTTAAAGCTTTACTTACTTTCATAATGTCTTTAAATACAGGCTCTAAATATTTAATCGCTTCTTCATATTCCTGAAGTTCCATAAGACCATAGATTACTTGAAAATGATTAAGATAATCATGCCGCTGGGCACGCAATTTTGTATTTAGTTCTTCCAGATTTCTGATGGTTTCTGCCATATTATCATTTCCCTGCCTATTAACATTGTATATACTGATAACGGTAATGATACTGCTTAAGAGTATCAGTAAAACATATATATAAGCATAAATATTATTAATGCCACCACCATATATACCAATCGTTATCCATATAGTAATTCCAATAAGAAATTGGATAATATTTATCACTATTAAGGCTGTTACTATCTTCCTTATATTCACTTTCCTACTCTCCCTTAATCCTTTGTCCTATCCTATTAATTGTATCACATATTGGTTAATTCATCCAATATAATCTGAAATCTTCAAATTACAATCCATCTTTTCAATGAATGCATACTATAATATGACATGTAAGACATCTGATCCAGATTGCATTTTCTTGTAAGGAGAATAAATCTTTTTTCTTTATAAGTTGAATGTATGTTCGATAAATGCTATAATCTAGTTAGCTTTAAATGGAAATATTAATTAGTGGGAGGAATAGGATGAAGGATTGGTTTACAGTTGAGCAAATTGATAAAGACACTTACATTATCAGTGAATATCGGCATTGGGAAGAAACTCACTGCTATTTATTGAGGGGAGAAAGATACAGTCTGCTTATTGATACCGGACTGGGTATAGAAAACATACAGGAGCAAGTTGGAAAGCTTACGGACAAGCCTGTAATTGCTGTTGCAACCCATATACATTGGGATCATATAGGTGGTCATAAATATTTTCCCAATTTTTATGCACATGAAGAAGAGATAAACTGGCTAAATGGGGAATTTCCATTGACTATGGAACAGATTAAAGATTTTGTGATTGAAGATTGTGATTTACCTGAGGGCTTCGATGTGAATAATTATCAGTTCTTTCAAGGTATACCCACCAAAGTACTGAAAGATCAGGATATTATTGATATTGGCGGCCGAAAAATACAGGTATTACATACACCTGGGCATTCTCCAGGCCATATGTGTTTTTACGAGGAGAATCGTGGATACTTGTTTACCGGTGATTTAATATACATAGGAACATTATTTGCATATTATCCTTCAACAGATCCGGTAGCATACCTCGCTTCTGTAAAAAGAGTTGCTGCTTTACCTGTGACAAAGGTATTTCCGGCACACCATGAACTAAATGTACCTGAAACAATACTTAGTGACATGGAAAACGCATTTATAGAACTTGATGGGAAAGGAAAATTACATCATGGCAGTGGTGTACATAAATATGGTTATTTTTCTATCTGGCTTTAATCAGACGTTAACCAGGAAAGTCCAAAAAGACCTATATAACTAACACTTCGTCAGCTATATAGGCCTTTCCTTTTATACATTCAAAACTACACACTGTATTTATTACAATCATCTAATATTCACCTAATAACCTTAGACAGTTTGATATTTACTTTTTACTATCAACTTGTCTTTAGGTCAAGCCCTCGACCTATTAGTATTAGTCAGCTACGTACATTACTGCACTTCCACCTCTAACCTATCTACCTCGTCGTCTTCGAGGGGT
>NZ_DAMAUC010000049.1:0-8015 GCF_032079385.1 Anaerocolumna sp. | reverse complement strand
TGGCACTAATCTAGCTAGTGAAAGTCTAGCCACGGGTATTTACCGCCAAGTGTAGTGAACCACAAGTTGGTATCAGTAATGGTATGGATGAAGGAAGTGGTGTAGCGAATTTCTTGAGCCTACGAACAGAAACTTAATAAGGCAATTAGATGGGTAAGGTTGCAATACAAGTCAAAACCCAAAAGGTAAACGTAAACCGAAGTTGTAAATTAAGAGGTTGTGGAAGGGAAGATTAGTGTCTTACCCTGGGAGACCCTACCCACATATCAGAAGATATGGTCGAAAAAGATTTGGGGAGGGAGTCAGATGGAGTTATAGTAGGTGTAATAGCTGAAGGATTGAAGCGGTTTATAGTACAAATCGCTATTCATAAAAGGATGCATGAGCTAGAAATCGGATGGACAGGAAAGGTAGGAACGTAACCGAGGGATACTGTCTATATCTAGAGGGGTGATATGCATAAATGTTAAAGTAGGCAGAGGAGTAACGACAATGGAATTAATGGAAGTGATATTAACAAAAGAAAATCTAAACCAAGCCTATAAAAAGGTAGTTGCCAATAAAGGTGCAAGTGGAATAGACGAAATGACAATGAAAGAGCTGGGAAACTATATTAGAGAAAATCAGGAATCAATTATAAGTTCTCTTAGAAATAGGACTTATTTTCCACAACCTGTGCGACGAGTGTATATACTCAAAAGTAATGGAAAAAAATGAGACCTTTAGGAATACCAACTGCATTAGATAGAACAATTCAACAAGCAGTAGCACAGCCAATATCAGACATTTATGAAAAAGTATTCAGCGAGTACAGCTATGGATTTCGTCCAAATAGGAGTTGCCATGATGCAATAAAACAAGCATTAGAATACTTAAATAATGGATATGAATGGGTAATAGATATAGATATTGAGCAGTTCTTCGACAAAGTAAATCATGATAAATTAATTCAAATTCTTAGAGAACAAGTAAATGATAGCAGTGTCCTAAATCTCATTCGTAAATATCTACGAGCAGGAATAATGGAGAAAGGAATTATTAAAGCTACTAAAACAGGTGTACCTCAAGGAGGACCTATTTCAGTTATACTTTCAAATGTGTATCTTGATAAGTTAGATAAGGAATTAGAGGGGCGTGGTCTGCGTTTCGTAAGATACGCAGATGATGTACTGATATTCACTAGAAGTGAAGTAGCCGCGAATCGAGTAATGACCTCAATATCAAGTTGGATTGAAAGAAAACTATTTCTAAAAGTAAATGCGACAAAGTCCAAAGTAGACAGACCGACGAGAAGTAAGTATCTAGGATTCACATTCCTAAAGAATGGTGGAGAATGGAAAGTAAAGCCTACAAATGAGAAGAAAGCGAAGTTATACCAAGTAATGCGTGATTATCTCAAAAGAGGAAAAGCAATCGCAAGACCTTTAGAAATTACTATAAAAAGGGTAAATCAAATAGCTATAGGATGGATTAATTACTTTCGAATTGGAATGATGAAGCAATTCATGGATGAGTTTGGTCAGTGGTTAAGGCATAAAATAAGAGTAATTGTTATAAAACAATGGAAAAAGCCAAAGACCATCTTTAAAAACCTTAGTTATTTAAATCGTAAATATAATAATGGGTTTAATAACGAAAGCATCTTCAAAGTAGCTAATTCAAGACTAGGGTGGTACAAAAGATGTAGTATGAATGTTGTGAACTATATTTTAAGTCCTACACTGTTAGAAACAAAAGTAAAGGACGGAGCAAACCTGCTCAATCCTTTACAATACTATCTAAGAAAAGTTGGAATATAAATTGTAGAGCCGTATACGTGACCCGTACGTACGGTTCAATGAGAGGGAAATAATTCTTAGCAATTATTTTTCTACTCTATTCTATTAAACCCATTCAGAATTCTTAGAAATCTCCCTGTTGGTAGTGTATTAGTAACCCGTTAGTAACACTATTTTTTTGCTTATTCTTATCTACTCCATTCATTGCTAGTTGGGATATATAAGTAGGGCCTTGCCATTGATATATAAGTAGGAGCCTTTCCGTGTCAAAACTATATCCTTTATCTATGAACCAAAAGCTTCTTGTATTCTTTCTCCCGCATCATAAAGAGTTATCATAATGAACTGATTGCAGATAATACCAATGGGCAGGTGCGGATTGCAAACTTTATTAGCAGTTTTGTTTTTGTAAAATACAGAAAAACATTGGAAGAAAAAACTGTCTATTCGTTAGAAAAATTTTATTTTACAGCAAAAATTAATGAAAATAAAGAATTTGATATAATTATTAAATTTTAGCTTGCGTATGTGCCAGAAGTGTGTTATAAAATTAACATACATGTTCTAAAACATGTTCTAATTTATTGCAAGAGGACTTAATTACAGTTCATCTTGTACTTATGGGAGGAATTTATGAAACACAATTTTTACAAAGGTACTGTTAAGAAAATGCTAAGCATTGGTTTAGTAGCAATGTTTACAGTTACAGCATTCGCTGGTTGCGCAAAAAGTAATGCTGACACTAAGAACCCGACCATTGCACCCACGCAAAGCGCATCCTCTGAAGACGCTGAGATTGCTTATAGTGCTGGTACATATTCAGCTACCGTCACCGGTATGCATGAGATGACAGTAACAGTTACTGTATCTGATACAGCAATTACTGACATCCAGATTGACCATAAGGAAACTCCTGGTGTCGGTGAACCTGCAATCAAATCAATTTCTGCTGAAATCATTGAGATTCAAGGCCTTGCTGTTGATGCAGTATCCGGCGCTACACTAACAAGTAATGCTATTATTGAAGGTGTTACAGAATGCTTAAAGCAGGCCGGATTAAGTGAGAGCGAAATTAATTTGCTCCTAACTGTTAAAAAGATAACAGAACAAGCGGAGGATCAAGAGCTGACAGCTGATGTCCTGGTTATCGGTGCAGGAGGTGCCGGAATGGCAGCCGCAGTAACTGCTAATCAGGCAGGTAAGACGGTTATAGTTATTGAAAAAGCCAGTAAAATGGGTGGTAATACGATTTTATCGGGTGGTGCTCTGAATGCTGTTGATGAAGGAAGTGAGACGGCGATTGCTAACAAGGATAGCGTTGAAAACCACTACAATCAGACCTTTGAAGGTGGAGATAAGAAAGGTGATTCTGTACTTGTACATACACTGGTTGACAATGCCTGGCCAGGAGTAGAGTGGCTCAAAAGCTTAGGAATGGAATTCTTTGACGGTGTATTCACAGTAACTGGAGGCATGTGGCCTCGTGCCCATAAGCCAGTAGAACCCGAAGGTACAGGATTCTTTAAAACCTATCAGAATTATATTGATAATCATACCGGAATTACTATGGTTTACAATACTACAGCAAAAGAATTTATCATGGAAGATGGCGTGGTTACTGGAGTAGTATGTACCGGTGAAACAGGAAATACGGTTACTGCCAAGGCTACTAACGGTATTATACTGGCTACTGGTGGTTTCGGTAGAAATGTAGAAATGCGTATGAAATATAATGAAATTAGTAAAAAGTGGCCGACTCTTGACGAAACCATTCCAAGTACTAATACGAGCGGAATTACCGGTGATGGTATCATAATGGCTGAAGCAATAGGTGCTAATCTTGTACAGATGGAGAATATCCAGCTACTGCCCTTAGGTGATCCTGAAACAGGAAGTCTCTCCGGTAACATCGAGCATGCGGTTGAAAGCAGAATATTTATTAATCTGGAAGGCAACCGATTTGTAAATGAAGGCGGACGTCGTGATGATATGACTCTTGCTTTATTTGAGCAACCGGAGACTAAAATGTATATTGTAATGGATAGCGATACATATCAGAAGGGAAACGAAATAAACAACTTTGGTGAGAGCATTGCAGATTTGGTATCAGCGGGACGTGCATTAAAAGCAGAGACCCTGGAGGAGCTTGCCGGATTAATGAATGTTCCTGCCGATAATCTGATAGCATCCGTAGAAGAATATAATCGTTATTGCAAAGGCGGAGATCTGGAAGGTCAGACTGATAAATTTGGCCGAACATTATTTACCGATACGGATGGTGTAAATAATGGCATTAATAACGGGCCTTACTATGCGGCTATTCGTGTGCCTACCGTTCATCATACCATGGGCGGTGTGCAAATCAATGAGCAGGCACAGATTATTGATACGAATGGAAATGTAATTACCGGACTTTTTGCAGCTGGTGAGGTAACAGGAGGAATTCATGGAACGAACCGCTTAGGTGGTAACGCGTTAACGGATACCGTGGTATTCGGACGTATCGCAGGGACGAATGCTGCAGCATTTGAAAGATAAACATTAATGAAATTGAATAAGGCAAAGGATATGAGAAGAGGGAGTTTTCGGCCCTCTTCTCTTGCATTTGTAGAAAAGGATATGTTATGATGTAGGTAGTATTTTAATATTTTAAGTATTGATAGACTGAAAAATGGCACCTAGGATAGGGGGATACTACATGAATTCTGAATTAAAATATATAGCACGAAAGCAAGAATTGCTTGCTCAGATTACGGATCTTATTAATACAGAAGGATATGCCAATCTTACTGTAAGGAAGATTTGCCATTGTCTGGGGATATCAACAGGGTCGTTTTATCATTATTTCCCTTATAAAGGGGAGTTAGCATGGATTTTATTTGCAGATATTGATGACTATTTTAATAATGAAGTTGTACGCAAGTTTACAAAAAATGAGGCAGATAATCTGCTTATCTTCGGAGAGGAATACGGAAACTATGTTACGGAAAGAGGAGTGGAAACCTGTCGCTACATCAGTCTGGCACCGTTAAGGGATGCTAGTAATAATTACATGGATGAGAAGCGGGGAATTTTTCAGATATTACTTAACATAGTCCTCAGAGGAGAGGAAAAGAAACAACTGAAGCTAGCAGGGACCGATGCAATAGATACTGCACGTATGCTGATGATTGTTTTAAGAGGCTTTAGTGCTGACTGGGCAAAGCATAATGGCAATTATAGCTTACCTGAGGCTATTTTACCCGTCATGAAGTTATTAAGCGTGAGCCTTACGAATAAGGAATAATACTGGAGGCACTCGGTATATTCGATATCAAGCCGTTTGTAGGTCAGAATGTGGCAGTACACTTGACTAGAAAAATGAAGACATAAAGAAACTAGTTAAATAATAATTTACTTCTGGTATTTATAAATTAGATTCGCGTCTGTTAGGGAAAAACCTGGCAGACGTGTTTTTTATTATTTGATATACTAATCGTTATATTAGGAAATTTTCTTTACGCAGCAGGTGTAGCCTTCTTTCTTCTGCCATCAGGACTGATTACTGGAGGAACAACCGGTATAGCATTAAGTATTAATAATTTTAGTGGTTTGCCTGTATCATATCTTGTCTTTGGTTTTAATGTAACCATGTTCATTTTGGGATTATTGGTTCTTGGAAAGAATTTTGCACTAACAACTTTGGTTAGTACATTATCAGGGCGGGGGCAAGTACAGGCGGGATGGATATATCACCGTTGATTATCAATAAATACACCCGTATATCGGTTTCAGTAAGTTTATATGTTTTTGACTGCATAATACTTGCATTACAGGCCGCTTTTAGTGATAAAGAAAAAGTCCTCTATGGTATTGTTTTGGTGCTGGTATATACCATTGTTTTGGACCGGCTTCTTATGCTTGGTACAAACAAAATGCAGTTAAAAGTAGTAAGCAATAAAGCGGAGGCGATAAAGGCAGCAATTATTTCTGAGATTGACAGAGGCGTTACTCTTTTACATGGCAGGACAGGGTATTTGGAAAAAGAGACGGATATTTTATTAAGCGTGGTTTCAAACCGGGAACTTTATAAGGTAGAAAAATTAGTGCATCAAATAGATGAAGATGCTTTTGTCATTTAGCCGTGTCAGCGAAGTAAGGGGAAGAGGGTTTAGTATCTTTGTTTTGATTTGCCTACAGAGGTGAATACTCATCTACACCATTGCTTTTTAAATGTATCTGTCAATTAAATTATTAAATCCACGTTTTCAAGGAAAACTGGATGTTTCTCAAATCAATCAAAAGGAGTCAACCATGTAGTATTAGAGATGATTATTACCGAACTGACCGGGCGAGGTCAAAGTCAGTAGCATAGTGAAAATCCCGGAGTTAACGAGGTGGCACTTTGGAGGATTAGACCCAGCCAACAGGTGCAGGAATGTGTTTTTACCTTGACCAAGATGCACAGGATATGTTGGAGGAATACCATAATGCGATGGATATTCTCTCCGGCCATCAAATCAAATACCTGTATCTGAAGGGAACTAAGAATTACTGCTCAATATTTTGGCAGAAATGAGTTTGAGAATGTTATTATATAGTTGATGTGATAAAATTAATATGAAATGAGGTGATAGGATTGAAGTATGTGAATGGAAAAGAAATTTTACCAGAGGAATTATTAGATAAAGTTAGAAAATATGCAGAGGGAGTATACATATATATTCCTAAACATGATTCTAAGAAAAGTAAATGGGGAGAAAAAACAAATTATCATCGTGAAATGGAGTTACGGAATCAGCACATATATGATAAATATCTTGAAGGCGTTAAAATGTCATTATTAGCGGAGCACTATCACCTGTCATTACAAAGTATAAGAAGGATCATTTTGTCACAAAAAAGAAAAATGGAGAGAGTAATAGTTATGATAGAAGAATTACTGAAAGAATGGAATATAGAGGCTACTCCTGTTCAGATATATCATTCGGCATGGAACATTAACAATTCATATGTTTTAAAAACATACGACAATCCTAATGGATTACAAAGAAATATTGTAATGATGAAAACGCTTCATGAAGCAGGAATTCCGGTTCCGGAGATTATTAAATTACCGGACGGGAGAGACTACTTGATACATAATAGTGCTATGTATATTCTTACTACAAAATTGAATGGAAAGAATATTGTCAATCTGAATAAATGTGATGATATATGGTTTTTTGAATTTGGAGCAATATTGGCTAAACTCCATATTGCATTTCAGGAATGCGCAAAGAGTATTAGTTATTGGAATAATAGTATGCTTGAAGAAATGCAAGGCTGGGTAAGCAGAAACTTACTGAAATTAAAGCCGGAATATCTGGAACCAGAAGATATAAAGAATTCTATAGATGAGTTATCAGAAATTTATGATGATTTGCCGAAACAGTTAATTCACAGAGATGTCCATCTGGGGAATTTTTTGTTTGACAACGGAGTATTTTCTGGATATATAGATTTTGATTTAAGCCAAAGTAATATACGAATATTTGATTTGTGCTACTTTTTATTAGGAATTCTTCTGGAAGAAGATAATAATCGTGTTGAGGAAGAAAAGTGGTATGAAATCATTAGACAGGTAATAAGTGGTTACGATTCGACTACGCCATTAAGTAGTATTGAAAAAAATGCCATAGCTTGTGTGATGAAGAATATTGAATTACTATTTACAGCATATTATTTAGGAGTAGGAGATGAAAAATTAGCAAGGGACTCCGCTAAATTATTTTCATTTGTTAAGCAGAATGAAGATAAAATACAGAGTATAATGAAATAGTGATTTACTTTCTGGCGTTTATAAAGTGGGAAAGATATTATGAATAGTATATAATCATCATTTCATGGAGTACATCCTGAGTATAAGATAATGCAGACTGCATGAAATAATCTGGCAGGTTTGACATGAAATCATATGAAAATCCAAAATAAAGGGATTGAAGTTTGAAAAAAATTATGGTATAAATAATTAAAAGTATTAGGCAAGTGCCTTGATCCACGTCTGTTAGGGAAAAACCTGGCAGACGTGTTTTTTATGGAGGTTTTTATGAAAAAAACGAAATTGTTATTTGATATGCTAATCGTTATATTAGGAAATTTTCTTTATGCAGCAGGTGTAGCCTTCTTTATTCTGCCATCAGGACTGATTACCGGAGGAACAACCGGTATAGCATTAAGTATTAATAATTTTAGTGGTTTGCCTGTATCATATCTTGT
>NZ_DAMAUC010000048.1:0-10703 GCF_032079385.1 Anaerocolumna sp. | reverse complement strand
CTACACTTGGCGGTAAATACCCGTGGCTAGACTTTCACTAGCTAGATTAGTGCCATGCCTGGCACACAATAAAAAAACCCCAAAAACACTGGGTTTTTGAGGTTTTGTAATTTCATGAAATTATCTCTTTGAGTACCATTAAGCATTTTTTATACTTTTTCTATCTTTTCACAACACCGCACAAATATTGCATTTCTCAGCAGTTAATAATCCTATCTTTGTCTCTCTTTTATTATCTTTTTATCTCTTAATGTAAGTTTAAACACCAAATAAACACCAAACTAAGAAAAAACACCCACGTCCCCCAAAATCGCTGTCTTTTCCCTTTGTTAGTAAATACTTATTTAAAGAGACTTATTATATATTTTATCTGTATTATATATTAGGGCCAAATTATTAAAGGTTACTGATTTTATACTGCTAATTTAAGTTACTATTAAACTATTTATAGTAAATACATCAATAGACAGTGCGGCTTGGTCTGTTGAGTATAGTGTATAATAAAGTCTTAGATAGATATTGTCTCAATTAAACTATGTGTTAAACAGTGAAGCTACCGCCATTATTTCTTTCGCTGTTTTCATTTGTTTAGTTTCGTTATGCTGCCTTATGTATACATCATCTCCATAATATGATATGTGTTTCTGCGGTGTCACTTTTATGCGAATTACTGTCATATTTTTATATTCAATTACATCGATATTGGATAAAACTGAAGTAATTAATTCTTTCATTAACGGAGAACTTCTAATAAACGATACTATCCTTCTACAGTAATCTTCTACAGAAATATTTAATAATTTAGCCTCTCTCTCAATTCCTACAACATGATGTTTCAATATCCTAATTGGTTCAACATTATCTAGTTCTGAAATTCTTCTAGCATCATCCTCTTTATCAGATACTCCAATAAATATAAAACTTTCTGTATCAGGACCAATGTTCGCCATAGCGCAAATTGTCTTAGTAATTTGATCTTCTAAACTTTTATCATATTTTCGATCATCTGATAATCTTAAAAAACCTTGCTTAAATTCATACCTTGGCGTTTCAATTTTTGATCTTAAAATTGAGTTTTCAAAATCGATAGCTAATCCTGCTCCATGCTTTAATGTAGAAGGAACTTTTTTAACAAAATACTTTTGTATTAGTCCTATAGTCAAATCAATATTTTTATTTCTATCTGCTGTATTTGTATAGTGAGTACTCATAGTAATTTTTGATTGAAGATTTTTAAGGCTATTAATAATACTATCATTATCATAAGGCGATAAATCTTCCTCAACCAATAAATGGTGAAACGCCATAAACACAGTATAAAAGCCATTTTTAACCGGACTGCGAGATGTAGGGTATATTGTCTTTCTAAAAAAATTATTTTCTAAACTAATACTTTCAATAGTATTTTTTAATACTGAGAATGTGTTTTTGATTTCAAGTTTTAGTTTGTCTACACTATATGAATATAAAGAAGCTTCTATTTCTTTATACAAAGTAGATTCAGGGTTATATGCCTCGTCTAATAACTCTTTACTTCTCGGGAAAGGTTGGTTTAGCAATATTGATATTGCAATATCTGCAATAATCTCTTCATCATCGCTATCTCTTAAATTTTGCACTGCTAAAATCCCTTGTTTCACCCAAAAAATATCTTCTGCTTTTAGTCCATAATTGTCATTAATTCTATTACTACCAATACTTATTTGAGGCATGTCAGGTAATAGAATAATTTCATTTGTAGAATCACCTCTGATATCAGCTGCTAGACTTCTTACTAAATCTGAAAATTCACATGATATTCCTGCCTGTCTCTTTTCTTGATTACTTAATCTTCTTCCACCAGAGTTTATTCGACCAAATATTTCAATTATAGTATCTTCTTGTATAGTTTGATATGATGTTGCAGCTAATTGATAATCTAAGAAATTAGCACATTCCGTTTCAGATAAAAACTGTGCTATCAAAGGAGTGGTTATAATCCCCGCATCTGATAATTGTTTTGCTCTTGCTAACTGACCAACATCAAAGTATTTATTATTAATACTAAATTCATTTTCTATAAAACCAAATATAGCATTTAGCCTTTGCATTCCATCCAATATTTCATATATCTCAATTCCATTTTCATCTTGCCTTTCAGCAAACAGTATTAACGGAATAGGATATTCATGTAAAATGCTATCTATTAGCATTTGCTTTTCTTTTTCCGTCCATACTAGCTTTCTTTGATATTTGCGATTAACCATGATTTGTCCATTACGATATCGTCTATATGCCTCTTGTATACTAAGTCCACTTGGTATAAGTCCCATAATATTTCACTCCTTTCAACCAAATACTACCACCTTTAGTCAAATCATGCAACAAAATAATACCTTATCATCCATATTTCATCCCATACTGAACAGTTGTACCAGTACACATAAAAAGGAGTAGATAAACCGCTCCACTAAATTAATTATAGGCTATCTGATGCCGGTAGCAGAAACTTAGCCGTTTCAAACAACCACCTTTGAAGGGTGAACCTATGATAAAATGGTAAACTACCACTTCATGGCATACTTCGGTAATATGAAGCTGAAAGATATTTCAACTGGAATGCTTACGGATTTCTTCAATTCACATAAGACAACGGATAAAGACGGAGTAGAATATCCACTAGCCCCATCTACAGCTAAGAAGTTATACACAATATTACAAAGTATATTCACATTTGCAGTGAATCAAAATTATATAAAAGAAACACCAGCAAAGGGAGTTATTTTTCCAAGTAAAGACGTAACAAAGGATGAAAAGCATAAGTAGCATAAGTACATGACTGAATCAGAATTAACACGATTCCTTACTATGCTTGACGGTTACTCAGACTTCAATACCATGATTAAGCTGCTGCTTTATACCGGAATGCGTTCCGGCGAACTCCTTGGGCTTCAATGGGAAGATATAGACTTCAACACCAAAACAATTCACATATGCCATACCCTTTCTGATGTTGGTGGCAAGCATTTCTTAACCACTCCTAAGACAAAGAATAGTAAGCGATACATTGCCATGAGCAGTACAGTTGAGGATCTACTAAAAGAACATAGAAAACATCAATTAGAATTACAGATAGCTATCCCAGACTTCGCACGTCCTGAAATGTTGTTTACATCAGCTCTTGGAAACTATAAAGATAGAGGCAGTCTTAACACATCATTTAGAAGATTCTTCAAAGGTACTGAATTTGATTTTCTAACCCTTCATTCTCTCCGACATTGCAATGCCACGCTATTATTAAACAGCGGTGTTGATATAAAAGTAGTTTCTGACCACCTGGGTCATTCTGATATTTCGGTAACTGCAGACATATATGCGGATGTATTGGCTTCCACCAGGAAAAAGACAGCAGAGGTAATTGATTTTAAGTTGGTCAAATAAGACTATAGCCAAAAAGGCAAATTATTATTTCAATAAACACCAAATAAGCACCAAATGCTTATTTCTAAGCATCAAAAAAGCCTTGAAACGTTGATATTTCAAGGCTTTCACTATTATTCTCATTATCTCTTTGAGAACTGAGGAGCACGACGAGCTGCTTTTAAGCCGTACTTCTTTCTTTCCTTCATTCTTGGATCTCTTGTTAAGAATCCTGCTTTCTTTAATGTAGGACGATAATCTGCATCAGCATGTAATAATGCTCTGGAGATACCATGTCTGATTGCACCAGCTTGACCAGTGAAACCACCGCCATGTACATTAACAAGAACGTCAAACTTATCAACTGTATCAGTTAATACAAGTGGTTGACGAACTATTAATTTCAATGTTTCTAAACCGAAATATTCATCCATATTTCTTTTATTTATAATAACTTTACCAGTTCCTGGTACTAAATATACTCTCGCGATACTACTTTTTCTTCTTCCTGTTCCGTAATATTTTGCCTTAGCCAATGTTATTGCCTCCTTTCAACCTTTCTGATTAATATTTAATCTCTAATACTTCTGGTTTCTGAGCTGCATTGTTGTGCTCTGGGCCAGCGTATACGTGCAATTTTGTAATCATCTGTCTTCCTAAAGGTCCCTTTGGAAGCATGCCTTTTACAGCTAATTTAACAGCTTCTCCAGGCTTCTTAGCATTTAATTCTCTTAATGTAGTTTCTCTCATACCACCTACATAATCAGAATGATTATAATAGATCTTTTGATCTAATTTCTTACCAGTTACTTTTATTTTATCAGCATTTACAACGATTACATAATCACCAGTGTCAACATGTGGTGTGTAAGTTGGTTTATTTTTTCCTCTTAATATCTTTGCAACCTCAGATGAAAGACGACCTAATGTGTGTCCGTTAGCGTCGATAACATACCATTTTCTTTCTATGGTTGCTGGACTAGCCATAAAGCTTTTCATGGTTTAACCTCCTTGGATTAATTAAAATCTCAATAATATTCATTGTTATATGTTAAAATACCCTAACCGGGGCTTGGCTCAAGTATTCTCACGTCACGTCTTAATATTATATAACATCTCGCCTGGTGTGTCAAGAGTTTTATTCTTTTCTCACATTATGTCAAGATTAATCTGCAAAATTTTTATGATATATTTATAAATTTACAATTTGTTGAAATTCTTATGCAGCTTCCATCTTTTTATATTGATTATCTTATATCAATTTCTTTTTTTCTAATTTTAATTAGTAATTTATCATTCTAATTTACAATCACTTATTTTCATCTTCTAAATCCGGATATTCGATGCCTTTTAACATCAATCCCTGGGCAGGTGCCTTTGGTCCTGCTGCCATCCGGTCTTTCTTTTCCAAAATCTCTTTTACATGTTCCGGCGGATAAATTCCAAGGCCCACCTTGACCAAAGTACCAACGATAATTCTTACCATATTATATAAGAAGCCGCTTCCTGATATGGTAATATCAATCATATCTTTATTTCTCTCGATATTAATCTCATATATTGTACGAACGGTATCCACTACCTGAGTGCGGTTGGAGCAAAAGCTTTTAAAATCATGTTCTCCTATTAAATACTCCGCTGCTTTTTTCATAACATCCACATCTAAGGGATAGTATATAAAATAAGAATACAGCCTATCCGTAGGCACCGGAAATCTGCTATTTAAGATTCTGTATTCATATGTTTTCCTGCTGTTGCAATACCTTGGGTGGAAATCCAAAGGCACTTCTCTGGACTTTTGAATCACGATATCCTTAGGTAATCTTTGATTTAATGCAAATGAAATTTTCTCACCGGGAATTTTTGTATTGGTATCAAATACGGCAACATTACCTAAAGCATGTACACCGGAGTCTGTCCTGCTTGCACCAATGACTAAAATTGGTTCCTTTAACAGTTCTGTAAGTGCTTTATTTATTACTTCTTCCACCGTAATTCCATTGGGCTGTATCTGCCATCCACAATAGTTGGTACCGTCATATGCAATCTCCAGCATGACTCTTTTCATTCTAACCTCGATTCTAGCGCTTTAGTGCTTTTTAATAACGATATCTTATAAATACTTATTAATCACTATAATCCCTGCCGCATACATAATTAGTACAAGATATGCCATCATATCTTTACCGGCATACTTTAATGGTTTCATCTTTGTTCTGCCTTCGCCGCCTCGGTAGCATCTGGCTTCCATAGCCATTGCCAAATCATTTGCCCTGCGGAATGCAGATACAAATAGGGGTACCAGCAGTGGAATTAAACTCTTTGCTCTTTTTATCAAGCCGCCTGATTCAAAATCGGCACCTCTTGCCATCTGTGCCTTCATAATCTTATCAGTCTCTTCCATCAATATAGGAATAAAGCGAAGAGCTATAGACATCATCATGGATATCTCGTGAACCGGTACTTTAATTTTCTTTAAGGGTCCCATTAACTTCTCCATACCGTCCGTTAATTGGTTAGGAGTTGTCGTAAATGTCATAATGGAAGAACCCAATAGCAAAAATATAAGTCTTAGCCCCATAAGAATAGCTGACTCTATACCTTCCCATGTTACTCTTATAAAGCCAATTTTAAATGCCTCATTTCCGGGAGTAAAGAACAGGTTGAATGCAACCATAAAAAGCAGCAAAAACAGGACCGCTTTTAATCCACGTAATATGAACTTAATAGGCACTTTAGACAGAGTTATTATGAAGCCGAGAAATACTGCAGCAAGTATATAGCCATAATAATTTTGAATAAAAAACAGGAATACAATATAAAGTATAGTGCCGACTAATTTTACCCTTGGGTCTAATTTATGAAGGATGGAATTAGAAGGATAATATTGTCCAATTGTAATATCTCTAATCATTTCTAATCTCCAATCCAATTCCCTTTTTTAACACTCGTAAAATCTCTTCTTTAGCTTCCTCCACTGTAATAGAGGTAGTTTTAACCGGAATTCCGCGAGCTTTTAATTCATTCATAACATAGGTAACCTGCGGTGCCGCAAGCCCTATTGCCTCTAATTCTTTGTAATTGGCAAAAACCTTTTGTGGAGTGTCATTAAATGCTACCTCTCCCTTATTCATAACAATTAATCTATCTACATATCTGGCTACATCCTCCATACTGTGAGAAACCAAAATTACTGTAATGTTGCTTTCCTTATGAAGGTATGCAATCTGATCTAAAATCTCGTCTCTACCCTTCGGATCTAAACCTGCGGTGGGTTCATCTAAAATTAATACTTCCGGTTTCATCGCTAAAACACCTGCAATAGCTACCCTTCTTTTTTGCCCTCCGGATAATTCAAATGGTGATGCATCCAATAAATCATTATCTAAACCTACCATTTTCATAGCTTCGTAGGCTCTTAGTTCTATTTGCAATTCATCTAATCCTTGATTTCTGGGGCCAAAACAGATATCTCTAAAAACTGTAGTTTCAAATAACTGGTGTTCCGGGTATTGAAACACAAGACCAACTTTATTTCTTAGATTTTTCATATTATAATTTTTATCATAAATATTTTCGCCATTATAATATATATCACCGCTGGTACCTTTCATTAACCCGTTAAGGTGCTGCGTCAAGGTAGATTTACCAGAACCGGTATGTCCGATTAATCCTATGAATTCACCGTCATTAATAACGAGATTAATATTTTTAAGTGCATGTTTTTCATAAGCTGTACCCGGGCTATATATATAATTCAATTTATCTATTATGATTGACATATTAACCTCAATTCCAGCGCTTCTACGCTTTTTGATAACGTCAGCAATTTTATGCATCTGCACTAATTGCCGGTTGAAAAAGCAATGTTTTTTCAGTCTAACCTTTTTCCGTATACATTCTCACATAAGCCTAAGCTTTCTATTATATAAATACGCTCATTTTTATAACTTACAAATAGCGTCCACCAAATCTTTTACAGATAATATACCCTCTGGTATGCTTAGACCGCTCTTCTTTAACTCAAAGGCTAATTCTGTTACCTGGGGAACGTCTAATCTATATTTCTTCAACAGATCGACTTTTGAAAAGATTTCTTTTGGAGTTCCCTCCATTACTATTTTACCCTCATCCATGACAAATACTTTATTTGCGGATATTACTTCTTCCATGTAGTGGGTAATCAGTATAACAGTCACCTTTTCTTTTTCATTTAATTCTTTAATCGTTCGTATTACCTCTTTACGTCCATTGGGATCTAACATAGCCGTTGGTTCGTCAAGAACAATACATTCTGGTTTCATTGCCATAATTCCTGCAATGGCAACCCGTTGTTTTTGTCCCCCAGATAATTTATTGGGGGAATGGGTTCTGTATTCAATCATACCTACGGCATTAAGACTTTCTTCTACCCTTTTCCAAATATCATCTGTAGGAACTCCCAGATTTTCAGGGCCAAAGCCCACATCTTCCTCAACTACAGTTGCTATAATCTGATTATCAGGGTTTTGAAAAACCATCCCTGCCGACTGACGAATATCCCAAAGTTTATCTTCATCATTGGTATTCATGTTTTTAAACCACATAGTACCTTCTGTTGGCACCAGAATAGAATTAATGTGTTTTGCTAAAGTAGACTTACCGGATCCATTATGACCTAAGATCGCAACGAAGTCACCTTTTTGTACCTCTATATTAACATGATCAATTGCACGATTAATAGACTCTACATTACCTTCTTCATCTCGTCTGATGTACTCAAATGTTAAGTTTTCTGATCTTATAATTTCCATGGCCCATCCCTTAATTCTCGTATTCTCGATTCAATTTCATCAACTTTATACATTGTAAATTATTATTATACTAAATGCAATGCCATTTTACAATTCTTTTATTATGTCATGGCCTTGTATAATGTTCCTTTAAATTTTTAATAATATTCTTGCTGTTTTCTCAATAGTTTATTATTTTCTTTAATAACTGTTTCATTGACATACATCAAATAATAGTATATATTTTTATGTATGTTAATGTTTGGCAATAGTATAAATAAATTGTGTACTAAAGGAGAAACCATATGAACGAAGATAAGAAATCAGAAATTTTTAGTTGGATAAAAATTATTGTTTCAGCATTTGTTATTGCACTTGTTATAAATAATTTTATTATTGTAAAAGCAGAAGTACCAACCGGTTCCATGGAGAATACGGTAATGACTCATGATCAAATTGTTGGTTATCGACTGGCCTATCTTTTCTCAAAGCCAAAGCGCGGAGATATTATAATGTTTCCTCTTCCAGATGATGAATCTACTAACTATTTAAAGAGAATCATCGGACTTCCTGGTGAAACAATTGAAATTATTGATGGAAAAGTGTACATAAATGGTAATACAGAGCCTTTAACAGAAGATTATTTAAAAGAAACTCCCAAAGGTTCTTATGGACCTTATACGGTGCCGGAGGATTCCTATTTTATGATGGGAGATAATCGTAATTCCTCTTTAGATTCGAGATTTTGGGAACATCCTTTTGTAAAGAAGGAAAAGATTATTGGAAAGGCTGTATTTCGTTATTCCCCCAAATTAGGCTTTATTGAGTAAGATACATATCCAATACCAAGGTCAAAAATGAATTATAAAAATAGCTCCTTAATATATCGTTTTTATCTAGGTGCGGGTTCCGAAAGCCCTCCACCCCAACACATTGTATGATGCCTTAATCCCAAAAGGCGAAGAATCTCAACTAATATGTGAGGTTCTTCGCCTTTTAGTTTTAGAATGACAGTTTACAACAGACATTCTTTTATATAATTTATGTTTTTAATGCTATTTACACTAATTCAATTAAAACTTCCATAGCAGCATCACCTTTACGTGGTCCAATCTTAACGATTCTTGTATAACCACCATTACGGCTTACATACTTAGGTGCAATTTCATCGAATAATTTATCTGTTACATCAACAGTCTTTGTATTCTTCTTCTTAGCTGCTGCTTCTGCTGGTACTTCTGTAACAGTGTAAAGAACTTTAAGCATTTGTCTTCTTGCATGAAGACGGGATGCTTTGTCTTTCTTAATTGTTTTTTCAACGTTATCGTATACAGTAACTTTCTTACCGTCTACAACTTCCTTTACTCTTTTGCCGTCTTTATCTTTACGAGCAACCTTAGCAGTTACAGTTACAGTATCGTAATTATCTTTTTCTTTAACAGCTAATGCAATCATACCTTCAGCAATTTTGCGGATTTCTTTTGCTTTTGCTTCAGTAGTCACGATTTTGCCATGATATAATAAATTCGTTACTTGATTTCTAAGCAACGCTTTTCTCTGACTGGAAGTTCTTCCTAGTTTTCTATAGCCTGCCATTTCTTTCCCTCCTTTGACCTCTGTCTTTAGTCTTCACTACTAGCAAGTGATAAACCAAGCTCTTTTAGCTTTGCAAGTACTTCTTCCAAGGACTTACGACCAAGGTTTCTAACCTTCATCATATCTTCAGAAGTTTTGTTAGTTAATTCTTCAACCGTATTTATACCTGCTCTCTTCAAGCAATTATAGGAACGAACAGATAACTCTAGTTCGTCAATATTCATTTCAAGAACTTTCTCTTTCTCATTATCTTCTTTTTCAATCATAATTTCTGCAGTTCTTGCATTCTCGGATAAATCAATGAAAGAATTCAGATGTTCGCTTAAAACTTTAGCAGCTAAACTAACCGCTTCATCTGGTCCTAAAGTTCCATTGGTATAAACATCTAGTGTAAGCTTATCAAAATCTGTTATCTGACCAACACGAGTGTTTTCAACAGATATATTAACACGTTCTACAGGAGTGTAGATAGAATCAATTGGGATAACTCCAATTGGTAAATCTTCATTCTTGTTTTTATCTGCACTAATATATCCTCTACCCTTTGTAATAGTAAGTTCCATATATAATTTACTATCAGCACCGCCATTCAGTGTTGCTATTGGTATTTCAGGATTAAGAATCTCTATATCCGGATCAGCCTGAATATCAGCAGCTGTTACAACTCCTTCACCTTCGAATTCAATGTATGCAGTCTTAGGTTCATTTGTTTCATTGGAGTTTTTAATTGCTAAGCCTTTAATATTCATAATGATTTCAGTTACGTCTTCTTTTACACCAGAAATAGCACTGAATTCGTGAACAACACCGTCGATTTTAACTTGACTGACAGCGGCTCCGGGTAAGGATGAAAGCATAATTCTTCTTAGAGAATTACCTAGTGTTGTACCGTATCCTCGTTCCAAAGGTTCTACTACAAAACGTCCAAATTTTTTA
>NZ_DAMAUC010000047.1:0-11185 GCF_032079385.1 Anaerocolumna sp. | reverse complement strand
TAACGTGGTATATAGGGTAAATTTGGCGTCATCCGACCGAGAAGGCTGTTTATGGTCGACTAGAGACTCAGTGACAAGTATCGCCCTCTGCGATGCTTGTCATGCGCTTTGAGGCTCTACCAAGACCATGCCGCACGAGGGAAAGGTAGCAAAATTTACCCTATACACCATGTTATCCTTACTAAATATAAATTAAGTCATTACGAAAACCCAATCAACACTTTTTGAATTCTACACCCCCCAGGCAAAGCGTCCTACAGAGATAAATTTTTATTTAAAATACAACGATTAAGAACATTTTAAATTGTTCCGGAGCATAAACGGCATGTGGAACTTCTGATGGCATAACAATGGTCTGCCCCTCTGAAAGGGTATAAGTTTCATCACCTATAGTAAACTGACCAGTTCCGTCTGTTACAAATACCATAGCATCACCATGAGAGGAGTGAGTACTTATTTCCTCTTCTTTATCGAAAGCAAATAATGTTAAACTTACATTATCGTTTTGCGCTAAGGTTTTGCTTACGACTTGTCCCGGCTGATAATTTACTAAATCCTTTAAAGTTAAGATTGTTGATAAATCAATGTTTTTTAATATTTTTTTAGACATATCCATATTCCTTTCTGATTATGATAACAGATTTATTTGTTATTATTAGTATAGATAAATGACTTAAAACTGTATGTTGCAAATGCAACATATCTTACTTATTTATATGGTCTAAAAATTTATGAAGTATATCATGAAGAATGGTTGCTTCTTCTACACTGATTGGAAGGCATGATCCCATCTGTTCTGGAATGTGAGAGGCTTTCTCTTGCAGTTCAATGCCTTTTTGCGTTAAGTTGATATAAACAGTTCTTTCGTCTGTAGTACTTCTATTCCTGGTGACAAACCCCTGCCTTTCCATCTTCTTTAGAAGAGGTGTTAAAGTCCCGGAATCTAAAAATAACTTATGTCCCAGTTCCTTAATGGATATATGGTCTTCCTCCCAAAGAGCCATAAAAGCAATATATTCCGTATATGTGATTTCCAAAGGGTCTAAAAAAGGCTTATATTTTTTAATGATTTCTTTAGAGCACACATATAAGGGAAAGCAGAGCTGACATTCAAGTCTTAATTTTTCATAGTTCATTAATTATTTCCTCCCAAATCCTAAAACTTCAACTTCTGATAACAACCTTAACCGGTAAAAGGTATATAATAATATGATAATTCTTGCCGTTTGCTAATTATCTGTTTAAAAGCTCCTCAATTTTTTCTCCTATATCTTCTGGTTTGGTAGTAGGAGCAAATCGTGCAATTATATTACCATTCTTATCAATTAGGAACTTTGTAAAGTTCCATTTAATATCCGAACCTGAGAAAGTTTGATTCAAACTCTCCAATTTTTTAATAAATACAGCAAGTTCCGCATCTTCTAAATCATTAGGAACTTCTGTTTTTAAGAATTTGTATAAAGGATCAGCATTTTCACCATTCACATCTATTTTTGAAAAGGTCTTAAAAGAAACACCATATTTTGTCTGGCAGAATGTTACGATTTCTTCGTTTGTTCCGGGAGCCTGACCCAAAAATTGATTGCATGGAAAATCAAGTATCTCAAATCCTTTATCCTTATATTGCTTATATAATTTCTCCAAACCTTCATATTGAGGAGTGAAGCCACATCCTGTAGCTGTGTTTACAATTAATAATACTTTTCCTTTATAATTATCGAAGGAAACATCATTGTTTTTGGTATCTTTTACTGTAAAATCATAAATATTCATGTTTTTTTCTCCTTTACATTAATCTTATTTTATGATATATTATACTCAATTAAATTGCATGCAATGTATTTATATTACTATAATATATAAGATTGGTCTCAGTGTCAATTGTTTTTTATAATACTTAGTATAAATGATTTTAAGAATTATATGATGACTTCTTAATTCAAAAATATTAAAAGTTTGTAAATAATTAGATACCTCCATTGTTAAAAATAATATAATCATGTAATATAGAAACATTGCAAAAAAGGACAAAAGGAATTGGAGATTACTTATGTTAAATTTTAAACCGATCTCTTTAGAAAGTTTGGATGAGATTAAGGAATATTTACCCTGTAAAAGCAATAGAACTTGTGATAGTACAGTAGGTACACTATTCATGTGGAGAGAATTTTATAAAAGCGAATATACAATATATAATGAAACACTATTTATGAAAGTAAAGATTTTAGATGAAAAGACCTCCTTTACTTTACCTATAGGAAAGAGGCCACTGGAGGAAGGTCTTCAGACGCTGGTGGAATATACGGATCAAATGAATATACCCCTTATATTTTGTGCAATACCGGAAGAAGCCGTAGAACCTATTAAGAATTTCTTTCAAAATAACGTTGAGTTTCAATTTGATCGGGATATGTCGGACTATTTATATTTATCAGAGGACTTAAGCCAGCTAAAAGGCAGAAGGTACAGCGGACAAAGAAATCATATGAATAAGTTCAGGAAAATGTACCCCGATTATCAATATATTAGAATGAATAAAGATAATATAGGCCGTGTCATGGAGTTTTACGATGGCTTTTCCAAAAACATGGTAAAAGCAATGGAGACAGCAATTGAGGAGAATAAACGAACAGAAGAAATATTACCCCTAATCGGTGATATAGGTTTATTCGGGGGATTTATCGAAGTGGATGGAGAAATCATTGCCCTATCTGTTGGGGAAATTATCAATGATACGCTTTATGTTCATATTGAGAAAGCTTTAAAAGAATACCCGGGATCCTATCAGATGATTATGAATGAATTTGCTAAAGACAGTGTAAATGAATCGGTTCTTTATATTAATCGGGAAGATGATGCTGGAGATTTAGGACTTAGGACTTCGAAATTATCTTATCATCCACATCAATTATTGGATAAATATTATATAAAAGTCATTAAGTAATTATAATATATTATAAAATTGTAAACTAAGCCACAGGTGAAAATAGATTTGATAAATTGTATTTTCGCTATGGCTTATTTTTTATAAATATATTTAATGTAGTTTTTTTACTTAATTTATAATATAATTATAAGAATTAGATAGTATAAAGTAGTTACAGGAGGGCAGTAGATGAAATTAGTTATTATTTTTGGACCACACGCAGTAGGCAAAATGACAGTAGGGCAGGAACTTGCTAAAATCACAGGTTTGAAGCTATTTCATAACCATATGACAATTGATATTGTTTCCGATTTATTTGCTAATATGCCCCAGGAGAGAAGAAGACTAACAGAGTTATTCAGGAAAGAAATCTTTGAAACATATGCTAAGAGTGATGAATATGGTATGACTTTTACGTTTATGTGGGCTTTTGATTCTAAGGATGACTGGGATTACATAAGCGGTTTGGAGAAAATTTTTCAATCAAGAGGTGCAGAAGTTTATTACGTAGAATTAGAAGCAGATTATGAATTGCGTCTAGAAAGAAATAAAACAGAGAATCGATTACTTAATAAACCATCAAAAAGGAATATCAAAAAGTCGGAAGAATTTTTTAGAAAATTGGAAGATAGACATCGCCTGAATTCATTTGAGGGAGAAATTCAACAAGAAAATTATATAAGAATTAATAATACGAATATTAATCCGGATATAGTGGCAGAAATGATAAAGAGTAGATTTTCATTATAGAGACTGTAATTTAATTTGTGTTTTCTTTGATTTTCATGGCTTAGAATTTTACAAAATTCAGATATGCCGTAAAGGCTGGAAGCCTTGATTTGACTGAATTTCCGGGATTCTTATATTGAGTAATTAAGCCTAAAATCATAGTCTGTGTAAACGGAGTATACACAAAATGAGTATAAAATGCCGCAAACTCGTATAAACAGAATATTATTTCGGAGTTGCGGCATTTCCTTTTTACCTGTTCATATACATAAAATCAGTCAATGATGCCCGAATGGGTATGGTATCTATTCGACTTTCTGCATTACAACACCTGTCGTTTAATTTTTACGAAATCGACTTGCGGTATACCCTTGTAGCCCAAAAAAGAGTTACTGCAGCCAATGGGACAATAACGGCAAAAGCTTTGAAAACCTCAGGGCCTCCAATGGTACCTGTGCCCAATACACGGGAGGCCTCTACCACATAATAAAGTGGGTTAATATGAGCTATGGCTTGCAACCATTTTGGCCCCAAAGAGATTGGAAGTAACACACCTGAAAGAAGTGTCAACGGTAATTCCAGCCCGGCCACCAGCGCAGCCATACTGCTGGCTTGCTTTAATATAAGTCCAAGGCTTCCTGACCAAGCAGATACGATTGCTGTCAATAGGCTCAAAAGCACGAGCATGACAAGCAAGCCTCTGGCGTGTGCTTTGAACCCAAACAATTGGGCAATGAATATAACCAAAACGGATGGTACAAGAAACGCAACAATATCTCTTAAAATTGTACCCATAAGCAGTGAAAAACGGGATACAGGGGAAACGCGCAAACGCTCAATAACTCCAGTTTGTAGTTCGCCAATGACTGCATATCCGGCACCTGTGCCTCCGATAAAAGCCAATAGCGTCAGCACACCGGGGACAAATGCATCTAAAACCGTACCGGTACTTAGTGGTGGATTGCTCAGATTTTTTAATAAGGGAGAGAATAGAGAGATATACAAAAGCGGCGTTGTAAGTGCCATACACACCCATACCGGTTGGCGAATCGTTTCTAATATTCTACGTTTGAATAATAGCCAAATTTCTAATAAAATCCTCATAGAGATTCCTCCATTCCCGTATCGCGCAGGGATTTGCCTGTTTGCTTTAAGAACACGTCATCCAGTGATGGCTGCGAAAGGGAAATTGATTCCAATTCAACGCCCCTCCCTTTAAGAATATTGAATAATTTGGGCATAGCTATTGCACCGTCCTTGACGTATAGGCTTGTTTTCCCACCTTCTATGCGTATGTCAAGCACATCTTCCTCACCGTCAAACATGTGTGCAATATCCTTTTGAGTGTTTTTGGGCTTTATTGTTACTACGTCGCCGGAAATCTTCCTTTTTAATATCTGTGGCGTTCCTTCTGCGACAATAATACCCTTATCCATAATACAAAGGCGGTCACAAAGTTCATCGGCTTCCTCAAGGTAATGGGTGGTTAAAAAGACGGTCACTCCCGCAGATTTTAATATTCGGATATGCTCCCAGAGGTTAGCGCGGTTTTGGGGATCAAGCCCGGTTGTCGGCTCATCTAAAAACAAAACATCAGGTTTATGTAGAATTCCCAGTGCTATTTCAAGTCGTCTGCGCTGACCTCCCGAATAAGTTTTTACCAATCTGTCTATGATATCTCGTAAGTCCAGTAAATCCATTAATAATTCCGATTGTTTCTGTACAGCTTTCTTATCCATACCATAAAGTCGACCGGATAACATCAAATTCTCACGCCCCGTGGCTTCAATGTCCCCACCTCCAAGCTGCCCCACATAACCGATATGTTTACGTACTTCCCGTGGGTTTCTCTTTACGTCATATTCACCGATTTTAGCCTCTCCCTCGTCAATGGGCAGCAATGTTGTAAGCATACGAAGGCTGGTGGTTTTCCCTGCGCCGTTTGGTCCTAAAAAACCAAAAATTTCACCTGGTTTTACCGATAGACTTATTCCTCTTACAGCTTCTACAGTTTTCTGATTTCGTTTTCCGCGGAAACTTTTCTTTACATTCCTAATTTCAATAGCATTCATAAAATTCCTCCTTTTCTTAATTAGTGGTACTAACCAATGGTAACAAATCAGGCTTTCCCATTCATGATAATTTTTGCGAAGTTCTAATGCCTTGTTTCCACTATTATGGTATAATAAGAGTTTGGACTGGAGGGGTTAGCATGGATTATCTCGTATCACTTGAAAAAGCAATTGAATATATAGAACTTCATTTAGACGAGGAATTATTTTCAGAAGATATTGCGAAAGCTGGGGGATATTCTCTTTACCACCTCACACACATATTTACTGCTGTTATTGGTGAGCCAATCGGCAGTTACATTCAAAAGCGCAGATTGTCAAATTCGTGTAAAAAGCTACTGTATTCCAATAAGCGTATCATTGATATCGCAATGGAGAGTGGCTTTGGTTCGTCAGAAGCATTCAGCCGTGCCTTTAAGTCCGCATACGATGTTAGTCCTGGTGCTTATCGAAAAAATAATTTAGATTTGTATACTGGTTCAAAAAAGATGCTAGATCGGGAATCATTACTGCATCTTGCAGAGGGAATAACAATTAGGCCCCGTATTGTTGAATTGGGTAAAATTTTTGTTGCTGGTATTCGTGGGGAAACATCCACTCTGCACAATATATTGCCTGACCTTTGGAACAGTCTGCTTGAAATAATAAGTCAAATACCTGCCTTATCTAATGCACGTCGTATTGGTATATGTGAAACAGATAGGACAAAAGTTAGCATATCAAAAGATGGTAATATAACTTTTTCAGAGATAGTTGGTATAGAAGTAGATAGTTTTAGGCATTTACCTAAAGGTGTAGATATAAAAACAATTCCAGGAGGGCGGTATGCAGTTTTTACACACAAAGGCACTGTGGCAACTCTGCTAAAAACCTATGACTACATTTGGGGTAGTTGGGTTTTGTTTACGAAGGAAAAGCTGGATGAGCGTGAGGATTTTGAGATCTATGACAAACGCTTCCTAGGAGCTGACGACGTAGATTCAGAAATAGATATTTATATTCCGGTAAAATAAACTAAAATCATATAAAGACAATCATCAATGATTATACTGACCACACCACCCGGAGCGAGCTACTTAGGGAAAGCCTTATAGAACATCTATTGCTATATGGGCAGACAGATGTATATTTACAAGAATCAGACGGGAGTTTGGTAAAATTGACATAGAAGGTGATAAGATTTAACAGACGGGATGGGGGAAGGAAAGGTTAAGATAATTCTAAACCTATCCCTCCCCATAAATCGTTTTTCTTCCCGATTGTTGTGCTACATTTCGTATGAATGGCTAATTGTTTATCAATAGCACACCTTATTTAATTGTATATTAGCATTAATAGTAATAATTGAATAAATGCTTTTTATTTATTCTTACAATCAAATAATTATTTCAATATTATATTTCTCAAGCCAATAATTTACTTGTAACATATATGCAAGCATCTGGGGACCTGCCATCAACTGACCATACCATGGCTTACCATAATCTGAAGGGGTATTTATAAAACCTTGCACTTTCTTTTTATCCAGCAATGCATTAATAGGAGAGGAACTGTCTTCTAAAACACTCAGTAATCTGTCTCCAAGAAGTTTTTCATATCCGGGATTGTAGGTTTTTGGATAAGGACTTTTTTTCCTATATAATATTTCATCCGGCAATAACCCTTTTACCGATTCCCTGAGAAGGTGTTTTACTTCACCATCTCTGCATTTAATATCCCAAGGCACATTCCAAACATATTCTAAAATTCGATGGTCAGCTAAAGGAACTCTGGCTTCCAGACCGGAATACATGCTGGTTCGATCTAAGCGGTCAAGGAGCGTAACCATAAACCATTTTATATTAAGATAAGCAATTTCTCTTCTTCTCTTTTCAATGAGGTCTTCCCCTTCCAGATAAGGAGTTTCAGAAATGGATTTCTCATAAGTTTCAATTACATACTTATCAAGATCAATTTCTTTTAAGAGTTCATCGGATAGAAGCAGTTTTCTTGGCTCCATGTTCTTTGACCAGGGAAAAGTATGCATCTGAAAAGATTCTTGCTTATGAAACCAAGGGTAACCACCGAAGATTTCGTCAGCACATTCTCCGGTTAAGGTAACATTATTATGTTTCTTTACAAGAGAACAAAAATAGAGCAGAGAAGATTCCACATCAGCCATATTCGGTAAATCTCTGGCATCCACTGCTTTATATAAATAATCTGCCAATCTTTCATTGCTGCATTCTAAATAGGTATGATTGGTCTTAAAATACTTTACCATAATATCCACATAAGGCCTGTCTTGAGAAGGTTGAAAAGCATTTGATTTAAAGTATTTTTCGTTTCCCACAAAGTCAAAAGAGAAGGTGTTCAGCTGTTCCCCATTCTTTGCCAATTCATTTGCACATACAGCAGTGACGATGCTGCTATCCACACCACCGGATAAAAAAGTACATATAGGTATATCGGATACCATCTGTCGCTTGATAGAATCTACTACTAAATGAGAAGTTTTATCAATTGTTTCAGAATAGGAGTCTGTATGTGGTTTGCTGATTAATTTCCAATAGGGAATTTCCTTTAAACCATCACGATTATATACGTTATAATATCCCGGCAGTACCTCGTGGCAATCTTTAAATACGCCATTTCCATATGTTTTTGCAGGACCTAAGCCAAATATTTCACATAATCCCTTTTTATCAATCTGAGGCTTTACCTTAGGATATTCGAATAGTACTTTTAATTCGGAGCCAAAGATTAAAGTATCGGACTGAATGGTATAAAATAATGGCTTAATCCCCAATCTATCTCTGAAAAGATACACATGATCCTTTGCTTCATCCAGTATGGCATAGGCAAATATTCCATTTAACATTTTAACGGATTCCGGACCATATTCCATAAAGCTAACAAGAATTACCTCAGTATCGCTGCTTGTTTGAAAAAGCCATCCTTTCTGCTCCAGATTTTTTCTTACTTCTTTGGTATTGTATAATTCTCCATTATAGATAATGGTAAAGACATGATCGTTTATTTTACGTGACATAGGCTGCTTTCCATTTGCAAGGTCAATAATAGATAGCCTCACATGGGATAGGCCAACATGCTTTGTCAGATATACTCCTTCATCATCCGGACCCCTATGCTTAATTTTATTTTTCATGTTATCAAGAACCTGAGTCCATCGAAATACTTCTGTCGTATAATCTTTACTATAATTACAAAATCCTGCTATTCCACACAATTTATTACCCTTTCCTTTCATAATAGTAATCATATGCATTAAATTATAAGCAAATGCATAAAATTTTTCTGGTATTTTGTCTAATTTAGGATTATTTTTCATGTTTCATAATTAGTATGTCTTGAATTTCAAAAATAATTGAACTATAATTACATATAAGTAAAAAAGTCAGTAATTTAAATGACATACACTATATTACAAAGGAGAAATGAATATGAAAGGAACTGTAGTATCGACCTGGGTAGAATCTTGCAGAAAGTTATTTGGAGATTCCGTGGTAGATGATGTACTGAAAGTAAATGGAATAGACACAGGGCATATTTTTAATCCATTTGAAGATGTACCGGATACAACTGCAAAAGCTATAGTCGATCAAGTAGGGAAAAAAATAGGAAAAAGTCACAAAGAAATATGGTTCGTTATGGGAGAAGAAAATGTAAAGACCTTTAGTAAAACATATCCCGGTTTCTTTCGTCATGAATCTGCTTATCAATTTTTAAAGTCCATGAATGATGTTCATGTTATTGTTATGAAGCGTTTTAAAGGAGCTGTACCGCCTATTTTGGATGTAACGCCTATATCATCTCATGAAATCATATTTACCTATCGTTCAAAAAGAGGAATGGAAGATTATTTGACCGGTCTGATCAGCGGAGTTGCACATTATTTTGAAGAAGATATTAAAGTAGAAACCCTCAGTAAAAATGAAGGGGAAACCCAGTTAAAACTCAAGTTTGAAAAAGAAATTCAATATACGAAGAAATATCGTATCAGCCGATTTTTCTCATTTGGAATATTTAAAAAAGTAGGAATAAAGTGTGCGATTCCCAATACATTAGTGGCTGCTATAGCTACCTACATCTTGTCAAAAGATATTGTAGACACACTAATATTAGCCGGGGTTACTTTATTAGCTACGTTAGCAACTAATTTTATATTTAATCAGCCGAGAAAATTAATTCTAAAAGAACTGGATAAGTTAAGCGAACGTAATTTCGTGGAATCCGTAGTTCTAAAATCCAATGATGAATATGAAGATTTTATGAATAAAATTAACGCAGTGAAAAAGAATGTACAAAAAGATTTCATTGGATTCAATGCTATTGTGGATGAATTATATACCTTTAATAAGTCAGTTTCAGAAATTGCAGGCACAATGGAAAGTACTTCCAACGACATCACTACTGTATTGGAACAGGTAGCAGAGGCGGCAATTACTCAGGCAGAAGATACAGAGAAAGCCATAACGGTTCTTGACGGAAGTATACGGAATGTAAGTTCAATATCCGATGACGGGCAATATAATAAGGGACAAATTGAAGAAGCAGTAGTTGGAATTGAAGAGAGTTTTCATAATGTAGAAGCCACCGCATCACAGATTACGGATATATTAACAAGATTTAGTGATATTAGAAAACGCAGTAATGAAATGAAAGAAAATGCGGATAATATGACGCAGATTGTATTAATTGTATCCTCTATTGCAAAACAAATTAACTTACTTGCATTAAACGCCTCTATTGAAGCGGCAAGAGCAGGGGAAGCAGGAAGAGGTTTTACCGTAGTTGCTGAAGAAATCAGAAAACTTTCAGAAGAAACTAATAGTGCCGTAGAGCAGATTAATGAAAGCCTTAACTATTTTGTATCTAATATAAATCAGGTTGGAGAAGGTATTGAACAAGAATACGGTATTCTTGAAAATGAAAACAGTAAGTTATCAGAAGCAGTTGACACCTCCAATCAGTCCAATAAGAGACTAAATGAAGTATCTAAGTTGTTAATAAAGAATTCTCAGGATTTAAAATTAGAAGCAGATAATATATCTAAATTGTTTGATGGCGTTCAGAATCTTGCAGCTATTGCAGAAGAGAATTCTGCCTCAACACAGGAGGCAAATTCTAATGTTGCAGTTTATGTAGAACAAATCAATGAGTTATCACATCAAATTAAGGTATTTGATGCAATGATTAAGAATTTCCAGGAAGACTTGGGTAATTATGAAATATAGTAAAAATTTGGGTTATTAACGAAAGTACGCTTTGCCTAATATAGGTTAACTAGACCATAGAGAGTAGGGGATGTTATATATTGCTTGTTCCATATAGAAATTCGATGGTTCTAATACGATAGTAATCGCTTAAAACATATTTTAAAATTGCGAACTCCTCGGCTATGCCCCGTAAATAATAGGTGCAATCACCTATTATTCAACATCTCAATTTTTAAATA
>NZ_DAMAUC010000046.1:0-19283 GCF_032079385.1 Anaerocolumna sp. | reverse complement strand
GTGTAGTTTTATTTTACATCAGTTTGAAGGTTTACACAAACTTTGGGATACTCCCTGATGATGCTATAGAAATACAATGCAAACCATCTAATTAATATACTTTTTATATCTAGATTCATTCGTAAACCAGCTTATAACCGGTGTAGTATATAAATTGCAATAATTATAATTAAATTGAACTATTTATTTCTATGTTTTTATTAATGAAACCATTTCCTAATAATATGGCGGCAGAAAGCAAAGTTTATTTTATTATTCCTACTACAACATATTTTATAATTCCGATTTTTCTTTATATTTGCCATTCAATAATGAGTCCTGTATTCTCAAATATAAATTTTTCTCTTATTTTCATTTAAGCCACCTCTTAAAATCTTTCCAAAACGGATTATTTAACATACCAGCTACCTTATATTTAAAAATGCTCTGCCATATTCGGCCTCATGAAATTAAAATTAATTGATAAGTACGCATATCAATTAGCCTATAATTAAAAAATACTTTAATTTAGATGATTTAAATGGTATAATGTACATCACAATTAATGTTTAAATGGGGTAATAGGTCATTTTATCCTAGAATGAAAAAGGAGCCGTAATCGGAATGTCCGTTGGCTGGGATACTGTTTACCGTATATTTGTTAAATATTTTCAGGAATAAGTCCCCATGTATCTATAAGATACATAGAAAAGAGGTAGTATGAAAAAGAGGATAAACGTAAAAGGAGCATTAAAGATATATTTAAGTTGGCCAATTGTATTATCACTATTATTGATCCTAATGAATATTGCTATATATATGGTGAATAGTGATGCTGGTATACTGATGCTTGGTTTTTTGCTTTTCTATATTGCTATTGCTATAGTATTATTCCTGAAGAGAACTACAATAACAGGTGAATTAGTTCGTTTTGCAGCAGACTATGGACAGGTACAAAAGCAATTATTAAAAGAGATGGCTTTTCCGTATGCAATTTTAGATAATGAAGGCAAGATGCTTTGGGGCAATGATGAATTCCAAGATATTTTAGGGAATCAAAGGCTGGCACAAAAGCCGATATCGTCTATATTTCCAGAGATAAAGGATTCCATGCTGCCCAGGAATGTGCAGGATCAAAGCATAAAGATAGTAAGAAATGAAAAAACATACAATGCCATATTAAGAAGAATTGTTGCACCTGATTTTACGGAAGATGAAAGCTGGGTTTTTCAAGATGAAGATTCCACGTTAAATGATAGCAATAGTTTAATTGCTATTTATCTTTATGATGAAACTGAAATTACCAATTTAACAAGAGAAAAAATAGAACAAAAGATGGTTATTGGCTTACTCTATATTGATAATTATGAGGAAGCATTAGAAAGTATAGATGAGGTAAGACGCTCTTTATTAATTGCATTAATAGACCGTAAAATTAACAAATATATGCAGGGCATGGATGCCATTATTAAGAAATTAGAGAAAGACAAATACATTTTTATGTTTAAACAAAAATATTTGGCTCAATTACAAGCTAATAAATTTAATTTATTGGATGAAGTCCGGGCAATTAATATAGGTAATGAGATGTCCGTAACCATAAGTATGGGTCTGGGAGTAAATGCAGAATCCTATCTTACCAGTTATGAATATGCCCGTGCTGCTATGGATCTGGCACTGGGAAGAGGTGGAGACCAGGCAGTTATTAAGGATAAAGAAAGACTTCTTTACTACGGAGGCAAGAGTGTTCAGGTTGAAAAGAATACCAGAGTAAAAGCCAGAGTTAAAGCTCATGCCCTGAAAGAATTCATTGAAGGTAAAGATAAAGTTGTAATTATGGGACATTCTATTGCGGATGTGGATTCATTTGGTGCGGCTATAGGTGTTTACCGGATTGCAAAGACATTGAATAAAAAAGCACATATTGTAATTAATGAAGTAACCACTTCTGTAAGACCTATTATGAAACGTTTTATCAATAATCCGGATTATGATGAAGATTTGTTTGTAAAAAGTGATCAGGCACTTCAGATTGTGGATAACAATACTTTATTGGTAATAGTAGACGTGAACAGACCAAGCTATACAGAATGTCAGGAACTATTGGATTTGACAAAAACTGTGGTTATATTAGATCATCACCGCCAGTCCGGTGAAAATGTTGAAAATGCAGCGCTGTCTTATATTGAACCATATGCTTCTTCCTCCTGTGAACTGGTAGCAGAAGTGTTACAGTATATAGGAGAAGGTCTAAAGCTAAGGCAGGCGGAAGCAGATGCCATGTATGCGGGAATTATGATAGACACCAATAACTTCTTAACTAAAACAGGTGTAAGAACTTTTGAGGCGGCCGCATACTTAAGAAGAAATGGTGCTGATGTAACACGTATCCGCAAATCTTTCCGTAGTGATATGGACGAATATAAAACAAAAGCAGAAGCAATTACCGCTACTGAAATATATATGGACCATTATGCAATTACAATATGTGCCAGTGAAGGAATTAACAGTCCCACCATACTGGCCGCTCAAGTTGCAAATGAACTGCTTAATATAACAAATGTTAGAGCTTCATTTGTATTTACTGATTTTAATGGTAAGATATATGTAAGTGCCAGATCCATTGACGAGGTAAATGTTCAGGTTATTATGGAAAAACTGGGTGGTGGAGGACATATGAGTGTTGCTGGCGCTCAATTTCCAGACTGTACCTTAGAAGATGCTATTCACAATGTAAAGACTACATTGGCTACTATGAGCAAAGAAGGGGATTTATAATTGCGGTACTTTAAAAAGCCTTATTGTTTTCAACCGTTAAACTGATTGGACAGATTAAAGCTGTAGTGGATTCATCTGGTACATTATAGAAATGAATGGTATATTAACAAATATATACTTGATAAAATTATAAAATGAAGGAGACTTGACATATGCAGGTTATATTAACACAAGACGTAAAATCATTAGGTAAAAAAGGGGACTTAGTAAATGTAAGTGATGGATATGCCAGAAATTTTATCCTACCAAAGAAATTAGGTTTAGAAGCAACTCCAAAGAACCTTAATGATTTAAAATTACAAAAAGCGGCAGAAGAAAAAAGACAAAAGGAAATATTAGATGAAGCAAAAGCCTTAGCAAAAGAAATAGAAAGCATTACCCTGAATCTATACATTAAAGCAGGTGAAGGCGGAAGAACCTTTGGATCTATATCCTCAAAAGAAATTGCCGGTGCTTTAAAAGAACAACATGGCTTCGATATTGATAAAAAGAAATTACAGTTACCGGAACCAATAAAAACAATTGGTACTCATACAGTTGCTGTAAAACTGCATCCGCAAGTAACTGCAGAATTAAAAGTAAAAGTAGACGAACAATAAAGATATTTTTGCAGTAGAAATGTCATTCTAAGCCCGGAAGGGCAAAGAATTTCATAATAAGAATAGATTATTTTATGTTAATGAGAAATGTTTTAGTTGGACTTAGGAGGAAAGGGAAATGGATGAGGCATTTATAAAAAAAGTTCTTCCTCACAGTTCGGAAGCAGAACAATCCGTTATTGGATCTATGATAATGGATAAGGACGCCATTGTTACGGCTTCTGAAATGGTAACAGGGGATGACTTTTATGAGCAAAGATATGGTGTTTTGTTTGACGCTATGATTGAGCTCTTTAATGAGGGTAAGCCGGTTGATTTAATTACTCTTTCCAATAAATTAAAAGAAAAAGATGTTCCTCCGGAGATATGCAGTCTTGAATTTATTAGAGACTTGATAACTGCTGTACCAACATCAGCAAATGTACGGCATTATGCAACCATTGTGAAGGAAAAATCTACATTAAGACAGCTTATAAAAGTAACAGAAGGAATTACCACCCAATGTTACCTGGATAAAGAAAAAGTAGAAACAATATTAGAGGAAACAGAGAAAAAGGTATTTGATATTTTACAAAAACGAAACTCCGGTGACTTTGTAAGCATAAAGGATATCGTGTTTCAATCCCTGGAAAGTATTGAGTCAGCAGCAAAGAATAAAGGAAGTGTTACCGGTGTTGCAACAGGATTTTATGATTTGGATTATAAAACCGCCGGCTTACAGCCTTCTGATTTAATACTGGTGGCTGCCAGACCGTCTATGGGTAAAACTGCATTTGTATTGAATGTAGCAGAGCATGTAGCCTTAAGAAGTAATGTTACAACTGCTATATTCAGTTTGGAAATGTCAAAGGACCAATTGGTAAAACGTATACTATCCATGCATTCCAAAGTAGATTCCCAGGCAATTCGAAGCGGTGATTTATCCGACGATGACTGGCTGAAATTAGTAGAAAGTGCAAGAACAATTGGTAATTCCAATCTTATCATAGATGATACATCCAGTATATCCATTAGTGAACTTCGCTCCAAATGCAGAAAGTATAAGCTGGAACATAACCTAGGCTTGGTTATTATTGACTACTTACAGTTAATGTCAGGCAGTAAAAAATCCGAATCAAGGCAGCAGGAAATATCAGAAATCTCCCGTTCCTTAAAAGCGTTAGCAAGGGAAATCAATGCTCCTGTTGTGGCTTTATCTCAGCTAAGCCGTGCCGTTGAGCAAAGACCGGATAAACGTCCCATGCTTTCTGACCTTCGTGAATCCGGTGCTATTGAGCAGGATGCCGACGTTGTAATGTTTATTTATCGTGATGATTATTATAATCACGATTCGGAAGATGCGGGAATATCTGAAATTATTATAGGTAAGCAAAGAAACGGTCCTACGGGAACGGTTAAATTGGCTTGGTTGTCACAGTATACGAAATTTGCGAATTTGGAGAGGCAGAATAATTAAAATATTGAGATAGGACGCTTTGCCAAATAGAGGTTATAGAGACCTTAGAGAGTAGGACATGGTATATATTTCTTGTTCCATAGAGAGATTCGATGGTTCTAATACGATAGTAATCGCTGAGAACATATTTAAAAATTGCGAACTCGCCGGGTTGTACCCGGCTCAAACATCACAATTTTTAAATATTGGCGCGATTTCTATCGTATAAGAACCATAGCGAATTTCTCAAAGTCACAAGAAATATATACCATGTCCTACTTTCTAAGGTCAATTTAGGTTGTGGGGGCAAAGCTGTGTATGGGGTGATTTTTTGCTTTTCTAGTATGGAAATGTATGCAGTTCGCATGACGTAAAGATGAAAGTGATTATTAAGTATTTTAGTATTTATATGTATTCTTTTGTAAATTATTATTGTAGCTTATTTATATTTACAATTATATTTTTTTAGTAAAGATTATTTCTAGAGGTTCATTTTCTAATAGTAAACTACCGGCATCTTTATATCCTAGTTTTCTATAAAAGTGTTGTGCATTTTCATTGGATAATGTGGAGGTCATAACTAAATCGTAGCCGTTATGTTTCATTTCGTTTTCCCAAAAAGTGACTAGGCTTTTTCCGATTCCTTTGTGTCTGTAATTTTCATCAAGGTAAAGCATATTTATAAAGGGAGTATTGTCCCAGAAGTAGTTATATCTTAACCAACCAATGTTTTTATTATCTTTATCTCTTACTATAATAATTTCTTTCATATTAATTTTGGGCTCTATTAGTTCTTTTGATATATGTTTATCGTTATTAAGTATATATTGATAGTCTATTTTATTCGCATGCTGGATTTCCATTTCTATCTCTCCTTTGGTGTTTGATTTATTACTTATAAGTTTTGTTTATTTATAAGTTCTGTTTATTTACAAGCTTTGCATATTTATAAGTTTTATTTTTTTGTAAATTTTTCTTTCATATAGTTTTTTAATTCCCGAAAAAACTTCTTTTCATCAAATTTTCGAAGGCCTTTATAATTAAATATTAAACATGAAATTATTAGTATTTCAAAAGTTGTGATATATACATCTTTTAAATCAAAGGTAAAGAATCCTTCTACCAGTATATAATCTAAGCTGCCTCCCCATATTATTTTATCAATAAGTGAACAAAAGGCGCCTGAAAAAAGGAAGAGGAAGATCCATTCTCCCAAGTGGGTCATGTTATATGTTTCGTTTATAAATAGGTAGATTATTATAGCCATTAGTATGGCTGCTAAAACGACAATAATGTGGGTAGTCAGGCCAATGCCGAAGTTGCCCAGGGAGTTGATATAGGAATATTTCGTATTTATTATTGGTTCAAAACCTATAAACTTATCTATAAAATAAAATTTCTCATTCATAAAGTTGTTTAAAATAATTATCTTAATTAATTGGTCTATAGAAACCAATAGAATTATCATTAATAAGGTTCTTAAATATTTCAACAGTTTATTTGACTTTTCCGGCATTTTTATTCTCCTTTATCTACATTCGGTCCTTCCACAATTATATACTAGATTCTAAAGAATGACTACTATATAGAGTAGAGATATGCTTTCTGTTTTTTACTATAAATTTAAGTTTTCTGTTTTATGCTGTAGGATTTTGTCCATGTGTGGTGAGTGGGACAAGCTTCTGGATTATGGTGTCGACAAGTTCCTTGAGAAAGTTTGTTAAGTGTATTGAAATGCGAGGAAGCTGTGCTATAATAAAAGTAATGTAAAAAAATAGCAGAGGAGGAAGACTTATGGGAGAAATCCGATACATTATATCAGATGCCTCAAAACAACTAGAAGTAGAGCAACATACGTTAAGGTATTGGGAAGAGGAACTGGAATTACATATACCAAGGAATGAGATGGGGCATAGGTATTACCGGCAGGAAGATGTTGATATTCTAAGAGCTGTAAAGGTATTAAAAGAAAAGGGATATCAATTGCGGGCAATTAAAATGCTTCTTCCCGAAATAATGAAACTTAGAAATATGGATACCAATGAAGTTGAAAAAGTACAGCAGGAATGGGATAAAAAATACATGGACGGTATCAACGAAAGTCTTAATTTAACCTCACTTACTATTCAGAATTCGGATAATCCGGGTGATGAAACAATGATGGCAAGCTCTTTGGAGAAACTAGAGCAATTTAAAGTAATTATGAGTAATATGATAACGGAAGTTTTAAAAGATAATAATGAAGCTTTGTCAGAAACCGTTAGCGATGCAGTTACCAACAGCGTGATTAAGGAAATGGATTATTTACTCCGAATAAAAGAAGAACGGGAAGAAGAACGATTTAAGCAATTCGACAGAACATTAAGAGAAATTCAATTTGGACGAGCTGAGTACGCAGCTGCCAGAGATAAAAAGAGAAAGAAAAAGGGTCTATTTAAATTATAATAAATTCATACCGAAGTCTACATAAGAGATCAAATAAAAGAAGAATAGTAAATCCTATTTAGATTAAGAAAACATAAGAAAAATTTTTAAAGGTACATGAGAAAATAAATGAAAAGGTATATTAATATATACATTCATATTATTATAAAGTAAAGGAGCTACGATATAATAAGCGAATCTTCAGATTACATTGCATAGCAATTCTTCTGATATGTAAGCTTATTATAAAGCAGCCCCTGTTTTTTTGAATATATTAAGCTTCGATAGCACCTGTAGGACATGTAGCTTCGCATGTTCCGCAATCGATGCAAGCATCTGGATCAATTTCGTAATGACTTGCGCCTTCAGAGATTGCTCCAACTGGGCATTCTCCAGCGCAAGCTCCACAGCTAATACATTCTTCACTAATTTTATATGCCATGATTTAATCCTCCTCTATATTTTATTCCGTACTTATTTTAATACATAACATAAAATAATACAAGTAAAAGATAATATTTTATCAAACTTTAAGGAAGAATCTATTTACTTTTTAAAATTAGGGCTAATCCAAGTTGATTTCCTCAAAAGAACAGCAAATAGACATCAAAATTCTTTCTTGACTGACAGTAGAACATAGCTTATAATGAAGTAGCAATTTAGCATATTATTTATAGTTTTCATATAAAAATTAGGAGGTAATCGATATGGCACAAGTGACTAAAGACATGACTATCGGTGAAATTATTATGGTAGATCAAGGAATCATTCCTATTTTATTAGGTTCTGGAATGCATTGCGTAGGTTGCCCATCTTCTCAAGGAGAAACTTTAGAAGAAGCAGCTATGGTTCATGGTATGAATGCAGATGAGTTATTAGCAAATATTAATGAATATCTTGCTACAAAGAACTAAGTATAAGAATTATAAAAGGTTATGAGAAGGATTGGACATATTTTGCAATTTCTCTCATAACCTTTTTTGTGAATTAAGCTGTAGTAAAAAAATAAAACTGTCATTCTGATAGGGAAAATTCAAAATTTGATACTTCCCTCAAAAATCTCACACTCATAATGAGATTCTTTAGAATGACAGTTTTTTAACAGTCCTATTATGATTGGATATTCTCAATAACATATTACATTTTAGAAAGTATTTGAATTGCATTATCCTTAACAATTGTTTCAAAGTGTTCTTCATAATGATATGGACTGGCATAGGTAAAGCGTTCTTGTTTTCCGTATTCTAAAATGATATTGCAGATTTTATTAAATTCTTCCGGTGTATGGTCAGATCTGCTTAGAACCAGGTAGTACATGGAAGAAGAAGGGTTCTTATATAAAGTATTGGTACCCGTATAAAAGCTGCCAATGATACTTGATAATCTAATCACTTCATTTAGTGTACGGAATGTAAAAATCTTTAACAAATTTGGTGGATAAGAAATACTGTCCGCTGCAGTAACTTTTGCTATCTTTTCTTCCTTGTGGAAAGATAATGCATCTGTTAAAGGTACAAAATCCCCTTTGTTATCGTCTATAGAATCTTCCATATAATCATCTGTTTGACCATAAGAATTTATTATTTCATCAGCATAAGGTTCCTCATCTTCGTCTTCATCATATACATCCATATCTTCTGAATCAGGAGAAAATTTTGAAAACCTAGTATCTAATTCATCAGGATCTTCTACTTTGGTTATAACCAAAACTAAGCATTCCGGAGAAACTGGGATAGCTTCAATCATCAAAGGAATATCTTCTGCTTCAAAACCAAATTCATAATTTGCTTGTTGCATCATATCTCGAAACAAGGCCTTTGCTTTTTCACTGCCGTAAGCTAGTTCACTAATTCGTAACTCTCTGTCAACTAAATCGTCTCTACTTAAAGTACAACGAATCTGCGTATCGCTAATTTTTTCTATCTTCATAGAATCACATCCTTTTCTATGTGCTGGCCTGAAAATTTAACAATAAAGTGATACAACATAATACAATATAAGCTGTAAATTATTAGTCTATGTTGTGTAAACAAAGTATAATTTAAATATTAACTAAAGTCAATATGATTATATATGAAACATTTATTAATAGTTTACGTTATTCTTTCTAATTTGACACAGAATTCATCCAAAATTATTGCCAAAGAAGGAGAGGAAAGTTTGGTAAAAAAACTATTTGCAAAAAGCTTGTGAAAAATAGGTTAATTGGATATAATAGTTATATGATTTACTTGATTTGCCAATTTCTTTCGCATTTGATCGTATCCACCAAGAAAGGAGAGAATGACAAGCCAGATATGGTTTCATAAATATCAAATTATTAAAGTATTAGGGCACGGAGGGACTGCGGATGTTTTTTTAAGCTTACATACAAAACTCAATACCCTAAGAGCTATTAAGCGGATCCGTAAGGATCATATCTTACATTCACAATTACTGAATGAAGCGCGTATTCTAAAAAATCTATGCCATTCTTGTATTCCCATCATCTTCGATTTTGAAGAAGATACTGGATATTCATATATTATTGAGGAATATATTGAAGGGCAATCTTTGAAAGTGCTGAGAAATCAACTTGAGCACATTCCAGAAGATACAATCATTGAATTTACCATTCAACTTTGCGATTTATTGCAATATCTTTATTCCACTCATAATCCCGTTTTGTATTTGGACTTAAATCCGGATAATATTATTATTTCCAAGAATCAAATAAAGCTAATTGATTTTGGTGCTTCCAGTTTCCAAAATGAAACCGGGAATCGCAACTATTCTTTGGGTACAAAAGGATTTGCTGCTCCGGAGTTATATAGCGGACATGCACCGGATGAAAGAACGGATGTATATGGAATAGGAACTTTACTTTATTATATGGTAACCGGAAAAAGTTATATTATTTCCGAGCAAAAGAGGAGTATTCAGAATAAGCTGGGGAATTGCTCTGCACCTTTGCAAGGGATTATGAAGCGATGTCTTCAGTATTATCCTATGTTACGCTACTCCGGCGTATTCGTATTAAAGAAGAAATTATTAGAGCTGCATCAAAAAAGCGTAAAGGTAAAGGATGAATCAAGAAAGTCTATCACTATAGCAATCGCAGGTACACAGGAGCGGATTGGAACCACCCATCTTGGAATTCTAATTGCCAATTATTATTCCCAAAAATCTATAAAGGCACTCTATATGGAAAAAAATAATTCTAACCATGTTTCCTCTATATTAAGCAGTTATAAAAAAAATAAAATTAAAGAGAGTATTTATCTTATAAATAACTGCTATATGCTGCCTGGGTGCCGCATCCATCTACCTGTTGTATCAGAAACATATCCGGTAAAAATATTAGACTATGGGAAACTAAATCAGGATAATTATGAAGATTTCCTAAATTCAGATATTCAATTACTGGTATGCGGCGGAAAGGAGTGGGAGTTAGAGGAAACAGAAAAAGCATTAAAGCTGGTGTGTGATAAGAAAACCGTAAAGTATTTGTTTAATTTTGTAGACGGAAGCAGATTTCGTGAAATTCTGAAATACATGGGAAAGCTGACTTGCTGCAGAGTTCCTTATGAACCGGATCCTTTTGCAGGGCAAAACGGTAAAATACTAAATCAATTCATAGATCAATTAGTTGAATAGATGAAAGATAATTGTTGAATGGATAAAGATAATTAAAAAATAATCAGACCGTTTCCTATTATAAGCTGGAGGAGCCTATGAAGAAAGTACCCATTTTACTAAAAAGAATATCCCGACAAGAAAATCAACCCGGGAAGTTAACAATAGGGGTAATAGGAACCCATCATGGAACTGGGGTTACCCACTTGAGTATTCTGCTTGCCAATTATTTAAGTCAATGGCTGGGGAAAAAAGTTGCCTATGTGGAATACGGTCAACAGGAAGATATAATGCATATGAAGAATATCTATAGTGAAGTCTATGGCAGTACAAAAGAAAGTTCAGAAGAAGAGGACTTTTTCCTTATTCACCGGGTAACCTATTATAAAAGTGTAAGACCGGCTGAGCTGGCGGAGATTATAGGTGCTTCTTATGACTGTATTATATTGGATCTGGGAATGGATTTTATAAAGAATAAGCATGAGTTTTTCCGTTGTGACAGAAAACTTGTAGTTAGCAGTTTAACACCTTGGAAACAGCAGGAGCTGGAAAGATTCCAACAGCATACTTGTCATATAAATCAAAGTGATGAATGGCTTTATATGATACCTTTTGTAAAGAAACGGGAGTTAAAACAAGCTGCCAAGGAATTCCGAAAGCAGTTTTGGGGTATTCCCTATGAACCGGATCCATTTTCTTTATCCGAGGAAACCATTCATCTCTTTCAGAAAGTTATATAAGTGTAGTAGTTAAGCCGGTTATGTGGATTTAAAAAATGGTATAGCATATCACAATCTAACCTTCTTATCCAAAATAAATCAATGAATATTATAATGCACCTTTGAGTAAGATATAAATTTATATTGCCGGTTTTACTGCTTGCAGGATTATATAAAAGAAGAAATAATGAATTGTATTTTTACAAGATCCGGATCCATTTCAGTGAATCCTTTCTAATACTGCCAATCCGTTTCAGAAGTTTTTAAGAACTAATCCAGATAAAAGTTGTATAATATCAATATTTTGAAAATTATAAAATAATATGACACAGGAGTATAATATAGAAGTAACTCAAAAATACAGTATAAGGCTATACAATTTGTATCCTCAATGCTAATGTGGGTCTATTACTGAATTAAAAGCAAAAGTACAAAAATGTGAGCTTTTACAGCCACTAGTTCACCAAGATAATTTTCAATGTTTAAGCAAATCCCAAATCCCAATTAACTTATGTAAAAAGGCAGGGCAGTATTATTTACATGAATAGGCTGTCCCTGCTTTTTTGTTATGTAAATAATATGTAGTATTAATTAAGAAAAAGTCGATTTTAGTAATGACGATAAGAATAATAAATGTTATAATGAGATGGAGTGTGTAATAGAAACTGCTTTGCAGTTGCAAAAAAGCATATTTAACTATTTGAGATGTGTCTTACGGCATTATGTTTGGAAGGATGAAAGAGAGTATATGAGGAGGACAACCATGGAGAGAAAGACAAAGCAGGCTATAATTGGAACCAGTATTGCTTTATTCATAATTTTTATTATTATTATTGCATCTGTTATGAAATCTCTGACACCAAGTAAAGAAGTTATGGCGTTAGAGGAATATTATAAAGTAAGTGATAAAGAAGTTTTAATTATTTTGCAGGATAAGATCTATGAAAAAAAGGGGATTCTTGCAGACGGTCAGATATATTTAGACTATGATACCGTAATTAAAACCTTTAATAAAAGGTTTCATTGGGATGGTTTTGAAAATATATTAAGCTATACCACTCCTACGGAAGTAATAAAAGCAGAGGTGGGAAGTAAAGAGTATTTTGTCAATAAAAATAAGAAAGAAGCGGACAAAGTAATCGTAAAAACAGAAGGAAATCAAGTTTATGTTTCCATTGATTTTGTAAAACAGTATTCGGATTTGAATTATGAATTCTATGAAGAACCGAATCGGGCAGTGATTGAATATAAAACCGGTGATTATTTGTATACGAATGTAAAGAAATCTACACAATTAAGAGTAGAGCCTAGTATTAAAAGTAAAATATTAAGCCAATTAGAAGCGGATACAAAGCTTTTATATGTAGATACCAGTGAAGTGGTTAAAAAAGGTTTTAGTAAGGTTATGACTGAAGACGGTATTATTGGTTATGTTAAAAATAAGAATATAAGGGATTCTTTCTATGAAACCATAGAAAGTGATTTTGCTGCCCCTGAATATACACATATTTCAAAAAAAGGAGCCATTAATTTGGTATGGCATCAGGTTACCAATAGGGATGCAAATAATGGACTTTTGAATTTACTCGAAAAAACAAAGAGCGTAACCACAGTTTCTCCAACTTGGTTTAAGGTAGAGAATAATGATGGAAACATAAGTTCACTGGCTAGTGAAACTTATATGGAACGTGCCCATTCCAAAGGCGTAGAAGTATGGGCTTTGGTAGATGATTTTAATCCGGAAGTAAATATGCTTGAAGTTCTTTCTTATACATCAAAGAGAGAAAAGCTGATTAATGAATTAGTAGCAGAAGTAATCAAGTATAATATAGATGGTATCAATATTGATTTTGAAAGAATCAGTGCAGAAGCGGGTAGGTATTACATTCAATTTATTCGTGAGTTATCCGTAAAATGCAGAAATAATGATATTGTTTTATCTGTTGATAATTACGTACCAGCTGATTATTCTGCTTACTATGACAGAGAAGAACAAGGTATTGTGGCAGACTATGTAATTATAATGGCATATGATGAACATCATGGAAATTCGGAAGTAAGCGGTTCTGTTTCTTCCATAGGCTTTGTGGAACAAGCTGTTAAACGGACTTTGGAAATGGTTCCTAAAGAAAGAATCATTATGGGCATTCCATTTTATACAAGGTTATGGAAGGAAGTTCAGGAAAATGGGGCAGTTAAAGTAACCTCAGAAGCGCTGGGAATGTCTTCCGGAATAGATATTCTTGAAAGTAACGATGTGGAGCCGGTATGGAATAAAGAAGCAGGGCAGTATTATGGTGAATACCAAAAAGATGATGCTACTTATAAGATCTGGCTGGAGGAAGACGAATCCATTGAAGCAAAATTAAAAGTAATCGATCAGGCAGACTTAGCAGGAATAGCTGGTTGGAAATTGGGGCTTGAGAAAGAATCTGTTTGGAATATAATTCAAAAATATATAAATTAAATCAGGAATCATAGGGTTTTCATTTCCTTCATAGAATATAATGATGATAGGAAATGAGATTAGCTTATGAATCCAAAGAAAATACAGATAAAAAAGTATTTTAACCTTGCACTTCTGATTATGGTTGCCTTATCCATCTATATACTGAGTGATCCCACTGTAGGTGTTATGCAAGATTCGGCAACAAGGTTAAAAGAAGATAATAAGAAAAAAATAACCGTTATTGTAGATCCTGGACATGGTGGATTTGATCCTGGAAAAGTTGGTATAAATAATTCTCTTGAAAAGGATATTAACTTAAGTATCTCACTAAAATTAAAAACCATATTAGAACAAAATGATATTAACGTAATCATGACAAGAGAAGAAGATAAGGGACTTTACTCGGAAAGTGATTCCAGCAAGAAAGCTGCAGATTTAAGAAAAAGAGTGGAAATAATTAATAGCAGCGATGCTGTTGTTGCTGTCAGTATCCATCAGAACAGTTTTGAACAGGAAAGTATAAAAGGTGCACAGGTATTCTATTACACCAGTTCAAAGGAAGCAAAAGAATTTGCAGAGGTTATGCAGGAACAATTAAAGAAAAGTTTAAATGACGGAAATAAACGGCTTGCGAAAGCAAATAGTAATTATTATATGCTAAAGAAAAGCAATCGTCCTCTAATTATTATTGAATGTGGCTTTTTATCCAATTATACAGAGGCGGCTTTGTTACTGGATGAAACTTACCAAGAGAAACTGGCATGGTCCATACACCTTGGAATACTAAGTTACATAAATCAATCCATGAAAGATGCCCCTTATTTGAGATAATGAGACTATAAAAAGGTATTGTATAATTATGAAAAGGTGTTATTATGAGTGTCATTCTGAGGATAAAAGAGCTCAGAATGACATTTTTGCTTATATTCAGAATTAGTTATGGAAAATGAATAAATATAGTGCTATAATGTTTTTGATTTACAGGGCTGGATTTACCCAGAATGGAGTTACAATGAAAACGAAAATAATTAAATTAAATAAAAATAATTTTAATGAAGAGGAGCTGCAAGAAGCATCGGATATTCTAAAAAAAGGCGGATTAGTTGCTTTTCCTACAGAAACCGTATATGGTTTAGGTGCTGACGGACTAAACTCTGAAGCTTCAGGAAAAATATACGCGGCCAAGGGAAGACCTTCTGACAATCCTTTAATTCTTCATATTGCCCATATAGGTGCATTAAAGGATTTAACAGTGGAATGTCCGGAAGCAGGGGTAAAATTGGCGGATGCTTTTTGGCCGGGGCCTTTAACTATGATATTTAAAAAAAGTAAAGCGGTTCCTTATAATACCACCGGTGGATTGGAAACAGTAGCTATTCGAATGCCTTCCCATCCCATTGCTTATGAATTAATCCGCAAATCAGGGGTATATATAGCGGCTCCCAGTGCCAACATATCAGGAAGACCAAGTCCGACTATGGCGGAACATGTAATAGAAGATATGAATGGCAGAATTGAGATGATTATAGACGGCGGTATGGTAGATATAGGCTTAGAATCTACTATTGTGGACGTGACAGGTGAGGTTCCAACTATTCTTAGACCAGGATACATTACGGCTACTATGTTAGAAGCTGTGGTTGGACCTGTGAATTATGATAAAGCGGTGCTTGCTAAGAAAGCAGATGCTAACATTGTTCCTAAAGCGCCGGGAATGAAATATAAACATTACGCACCCAAGGGAGATTTAACCATATTGGAGGGCAATACGGAGGCGGTTATAAAAGCAATTAATGAGTTTGCGGCCGAAAAAATAGCAGAAGGCTTTAAAGTTGGCATTATTGCTACAGATGAAACTTTGTCCAGATATCCCAAGGGAATGGTAAAAAGTATTGGAACAAGAAAAGATGAAGATACCATTGCACATGGATTGTTTCAGATTCTAAGAGAATTTGATGACGAAGGAGCTGAGTATATCTACACGGAAAGCTTTGAAAGTAAACAGCTGGGACAAGCTATTATGAACAGACTATTAAAAGCAGCAGGATACCATATAATTAAAGTTCATGATAATGGTTTTGCCAAAGAACCATAGGCTTGTGGGAGCACAAAGTTTATGTGGTTATTAAAAAGCGCCAAAGCGCTGGAATCGAGGTTAGTATGATTAAATACGAAAAAATCATATTTGTATGTACGGGTAATACTTGCAGAAGCCCTATGGCAGCCACCATATATCGTAGTCTTGAAACCAATAGTGATATTAAGGTTATATCCAGAGGATTAGTGGTATTATTTTCAGAACCATCCAATCCAAAAGCTGAAGTCGTGTTAAAAAGTCATAATCTAGAATTAGGAGGTCATATTTCCAAGCCATTAAAGCAATCGGATATTGATGAAAATACTTTAATATTGACTATGACAGAAAAACAAAAAATGAGTATAATGGAATTATTTGAATATACTGATAATGTCTATACAATTAAAGAATTTGTAGGTGAAACCGGTGATGTAACAGACCCTTACGGGGGTACTTTGTTAGACTATGAAGAGTGCTATGTGGAGCTGGCGAGGCTGGTAAAGAAAACAGTATATAAACTTAACGAGGAGGAACAATTATGATAGCATTAGGATCCGACCATGGCGGTTTTGAATTAAAACAAGAGGTAATGAAGCATTTACAAGAAAGAAATATAGAATATAAAGATTATGGAACATATTCAAAAGATTCCTGTGATTATCCTGTTTTTGCAAAAAAGGTAGCAGAAGCCGTTGTGAACAAAGAATGTGAATTGGGTATTCTTATATGCGGTACGGGTATTGGAATCTCCATTGCAGCCAATAAAGTAAAAGGAATTCGTGCTGCTCTTTGTCATGATTGTTTTAGTGCCCAAGCTACCAAAGAACATAATAATGCTAATATTTTAGCAATGGGGGCAAGAGTAATAGGGCCGGGATTAGCTTTAAAAATAGTGGATACTTTCCTTGATACACCGTTTTCAAATGATGAAAGACACATTAGAAGAATAGAATTAATAGAAGATTAACAAGAATAGAAATATTCATTGAAGCTGCAAGATAATAAATGCTTCAAGTTTCTGATATATTCTAAAAAATGTATCAGTTTTTTATTACCTTCCTGTATAGGTTTCTCAAATAATGGAAATAATACAAGCAAGAAATCGATACAACTTATATGCTGCAGCTATGCAGCATGATGTGGAGGTAATAATATGAAAAAGCAAAATAATACATTCAAAGAATTTATTGTTGGTAAAAAAGCAAAATTAACCATATATATTTTAGGCGTATTATGGATATCCGTAATTATGCAGTTGGCGGTTAACGCATTTTTAAGGCCTGAACATAATATTTTGGATGCTTTTATTAATACCAATCCGGAAGTATCCTCCTTTGAATTGGAAGTGGCAGCTGATTATGGTAAGGGTTACTTAAGTGAAGCTGACAAAAAAGAACTGGTTCTCTATATAGCCAGAGCCATTGGACTTCAAGTGGATGAAGAGGTTATAATAAACCGGAAAAATAATGACTGTGAAGTTTACGTTGAGAAAAAGAACAAAAATGCACAATCTTTAATTAAGGTAGTAAGTGTAGATGTGGAGAACGACAGTGATATAACAGATATCAATCATTATTTACTGGTTCGTCTGACTATTTATAAAGATATGAACAGCCTGTTAAGCTATCGTGACTTAATAAAGGATACATTTAAAAAGCTGAAAGCTGATAATATACAAACCAATATGCAGATAAGCGGCAATTGTCAGGGAAAATTAACTTTGGATGAGATGAACGGAATCGCAGATAGCATGGTTAGCGATTTACAGGGAAAAATAGCTTATGCAAACAGGCAGGATGACCTGTATACGATATATGCTTATAGCGGCTTATTAGATGAATATGTTAACTCAGTTGGGAATAAGATAAACATTCATATTGCAATTGATTATGACGAAGGAACAGATACAACCAGAATATTGTTAGGAACACCGGTTATAAATGGAGGATATTAGTTGGTTGTTTTTTGAACTAATAAATAAGGGGCGAGGAATCTAATATAACAAAATTAGAATCTTCGCCCTATATCATGTATTATATAAATGTTTATAAATAATTAGAACCAACGTCTTCTGCTTCTATAACGTCTGCGGCGGTTTATTATTTCATTAAAGAGCAACACTTCAATTAAATCCCTTAGACGGCCTGGTCTTCTGTCACGGTTCCTGCCATCACGCCTTCCGTCGCGGTAAAATTGGGAATATTGATTTGCTTCAACAGAACTGTCTTCTGTTTGTGTAGAGTCTTCTATACTTCTAGGAGAAACTAAAGTGTCATCATCTTCCAGATGTTTAACCCTGTTATATATTTTATCGGCGATTCTACCAAGATAAACACGATCAGGATATTCATCAAACATACAGCTGCCGTCATATTCCAGTCTGTCACATTCATCTTCAACTTCTCTTTGAAGCCTTTTTGCCATAACAGGATACATTTGTTTCATATAATCCCAGTCTTTATCCGCATCTTCACAATTGTCATATCCGTATAGAGGCATAAGGGGGATTCCCATTGGAAGGCTAGGATTCATATACATGCCGGGCATCATCATATTATCATAATCGAGTTCATCATTTTCATCTTCATAACCCCTTTGCTGATTCATGGAACCATTCATGCATCCGTAGTTCATGCAACTATTCTGGCCACTGTTGTAATATTCTTGTGTTCGAGTTGGGGAAGCAGTATTTGGGTTATAAGGAGTTTGTGGTGTCGGCTGGAGCGGCATGCCCGTTCTAGGTTGGGAAGGAGTGGTGCCAGGCATCGTAGTACCGGGCATATTAGTACCGGGCATATTGGTACCGGGCATAGTGGTACCAGGCATATTGGTACCAGGCATATCAGTTCTAGGCATAGTATTGCCAGGCATATTAGTACCGGGCATAAAATTACCGGGCATAGTGTTACCAGGCATATTAGTCCTAGGCATGGTATTGCCAGGCATATTAGTACCGGGCATAAAATTACCAGGCATGGTATTACCGGGCATGGTATTACCGGGCATGGTGTTACCAGGCATATTAGTACCAGGCATAAAATTACCAGGCATGGTATTACCAGGCATATTGGTACCGGGCATAAAATTACCAGGCATAGTATTGCCAGGCATATTATTTCTAGGTTGCTCAGGAGTAGTACCAGGCATAGTAGTTCTAGGCCGTTCAGGAGAAGTTCCGGGCATAGTTCTAGGCTGTGTAGGAGCTGTT
>NZ_DAMAUC010000045.1:0-19462 GCF_032079385.1 Anaerocolumna sp. | reverse complement strand
GAAAACCCAATCAACACTTTTTGAGTTCTACACATCCCCAGGCAAAGCGTCCTACAGAGATAAATTTTTATGTGTATAACTAAATTGATAAGAACTTATGAATAATTATAATAAGCAAAATAATAAATTTATACTTGAAGTATGCAGCTATCTTCGCTATAATATTATAAAAATTTGAATTGTATACAAGTATTACAAAATACTATAATTCGCATATATTTTAAACCGTAGGAGGTTCCCAATGAAATTTAAAAGAGTAATGGTTGCAAACAGAGGAGAAATAGCTATTCGAATATTCAGAGCCTGTAATGAGCTTGGAATCAGAACAGTGGCTATTTATTCAGAGGAAGATAAGTATTCCTTGTTTCGAACAAAAGCAGATGAATCCTATCAGATAGGAAAGAACAAAGGGCCTATTGAAGCCTATTTAAGTATTGATGAAATTATCAAGCTTGCTTTAAAGAAAGGCGTAGATGCTATTCATCCAGGCTATGGCTTTTTATCCGAAAACCCTGAATTTGCAAGAAAGTGTGACGAAGCAGGTATTGTTTTTATTGGACCTACCGGATATATGATGGATCAATTAGGTGATAAAATCCAGTCTAAGATTGTTGCCAAAAAAGCGGGCGTGCCAACGATTCCAGGGGTAGAAAAACCTATTCAGTCAGAGGAAGAGGCAAAGAAATTCGCAGCCTCCTGTGGTTATCCGGTTATGTTAAAGGCAGCAGCCGGTGGCGGCGGAAGAGGAATGAGAATTGTACATAATGAAAAAGAACTGATTCCATCCTACCATAGTGCAAAAAGTGAAGCGAAAAAGGCCTTCGGAATTGATGATATATTTATTGAAAAATATCTGGAGAAACCAAAACATATAGAAGTACAGATTCTTGGTGATAATCATGGCAATATTGTTCATCTTTACGAAAGAGATTGTTCTATTCAAAGAAGACATCAAAAAGTAGTGGAATTTACCCCGGCTATATCTATATCAGATGAAAAGCGGAAAGCCATATGTGAAGATGCAATTAAAATTGCAAGGCAGGTAAATTACCGCAGTGCAGGCACAGCTGAATTCTTAGTAGATGCGGAGGGAAACCATTATTTTATAGAAATGAATCCAAGAATCCAGGTAGAACATACGGTTACGGAAATGGTTACGGGAATTGATATTGTGCAGGCACAATTATTTATTGCACAAGAGTATGCACTGGGTTCTAAAGAGATAGGTATTTGTTCTCAGGAGGATGTAAAACCAAGAGGTTATTCTATACAATGCAGAATTACTACAGAAGATCCTGCCAATAATTTTGCGCCAGATACAGGAAAGATTGATATATATAGAACTTCTTCCGGCTTTGGCGTAAGACTTGATGGCGGAAATGGATTCACAGGAGCTAATATCAGCCCATATTATGATAGTTTGTTGGTTAAGGTAATTTCCCATGGAAGAACGTTTGAGGATGCCATACGAAAAGCCACCCGTTCCGTAAAAGAAACTGCTATATCCGGTATAAAAACCAATGCTTCTTTTATACTTAATGTTTTAAATCATGATACTTTTAGAAAAGGAACCTGTGACACTAATTTTATTGCAGAGAATCCGGAACTTTTAGATATATCTCCAAAGAAAGATAAAGAACTAAGAGTATTAAGTTACCTTGGTGACATGATTGTAAATGAAGGTAAGTGTAAAATAAAAGAATTTGATGTGCCTGTAGTTCCTAAAGTTCAGATTCCAACAGAACTAAAGGGAAGCAAACAGATACTGGATGAAAGAGGACCGGAAGGACTTGTACAGTGGATCAAAGAGCAAAATAAACTTTTGCTTACAGATACCACCATGCGTGATGCCCAGCAATCACTTATGGCCACAAGGGTAAGGACAAGGGATATGCTAAAGATAGCAAAACCTACTTCCGTTCTTGGAAAGGATTTATTTTCACTGGAAATGTGGGGAGGTGCAACATTTGACGTATCTTATCGTTTCTTACATGAGTCCCCATGGGAAAGATTGCAGGAACTAAGAAAGAGAATCCCCAATGTATTATTTCAGATGCTTCTTCGGGGTGCTAATGCAGTAGGTTATAAAAATTATCCTGACAATGTAGTACGAGAATTTGTAAAAGAAGCAGCAGTTTCAGGAATAGATGTATTTAGAATTTTTGATTCTTTAAACTGGCTAAAGGGGGTGGAAGTTGCCCTTGATGAAGTTCTTAAGGCAGGTAAAGTGGCAGAAGTTGCTCTCTGCTATACAGGAGATATACTTGATAAAAGCAGAGATAAATACAACCTTAAGTATTATGTGGATAAGGCGAAGAAAATTGAGAGGATGGGTGCTCATATTCTTGCAATTAAGGATATGTCTGCCTTATTAAAACCATATGCGGCATATGAACTAGTGAAAGCATTAAAAGAAGAAATCTCCATACCTATTCATTTACATACCCATGATACCAGCGGGAATGGTGTAGCTGCAGTTCTTATGGCAGCGGAAGCAGGAGTGGATATAGCAGATACAGCCTTTAACAGTATGTCGGGACTTACCAGCAGTCCTGCCTTAAACTCCATTGTTGCTGCTTTGGAACATACCGGAAGAGATACAGGGATTAGCAATGATGATATTCAAAAAATCAGTGATTATTGGGGTGCTGTAAGGCCGGTATACAATCAATTTGAATCTGATTTGAAATCAGGAACTGCTGAAATCTACAAATACGAGATTCCGGGGGGACAATATTCCAACTTAAAACCTCAGGTCGAAAGTTTTGGACTTGGTCACAGATTCAATGAAGTAAAACAAATGTTTAAAGAAGTCAATACACTTCTTGGTGATATTGTAAAAGTTACTCCTTCCTCTAAAATGGTTGGTGATTTAGCCATATTTATGGTTAAGAATGATTTAACCGCAGAAAATATATATGAAAAAGGGAAGGAACTTTCCTACCCGGACTCTGTTGTAGATTATTTTAAAGGAATGATGGGGCAGCCGGAGGGAGGATTCCCGGAGAAATTTCAAAAAATAGTTCTAAAAGGAGATGAACCAATTACCTGTAGACCGGGTGAACTTCTCCCACCAGAGGATTTTGAGAAGAATAAAAAATATCTTCAGGATAATTACGGAATTAATCCAACACACAGACAGATTCTATCCTATGCCCTATACCCAAAAGTATTTGAAGACTATATTAAGTTTAAGATAGAATATGGGGATCTTAGTAGAATGGGAAGTGATATTTTCTTCCATGGTCTCTATGAAGGAGAAACCTGTGAAATTGAAATCGAAGATGGTAAGATCTTAATTATTAAGCTTATTAATATTGGAAAGCCGGATGCAGAAGGAAATCGAAATCTTGTATTTGAAGTCAATGGCTTTAGAAGAGAAATTAAGATAAAGGATAAGAATACCTTAACTTCTGGTAAAGGTCCGCAAAATTTCTTACAGATGGCTGATCCGGATAATAAGCTGGAACTTGGTGCAAGCATTCCTGGAACGGTTCTGAAACTTCTTGTAAAAGAAGGCGATGAAGTAAAAGAAGGGGAAAGTCTTGCAGTAATTGAAGCTATGAAGATGGAAACCAATGTGACAGCATCTGTTTCAGGGAAAGTTGAAAAGGTAGCGGTAAAAGAAGGACAGCAAGTAAAGGCAGGAGAACTGCTAATTAAACTTGCGTGATGACAAAGCGGGTCACGGATGCCATATATAGAATTTAAGAATATACTACAATAACAATTATATATAGAATTTAAGCATGTACTACAATACCGAAAAATATGTTATAAAGACAAATCGAAAATGGGATACTTTGTTGTAATTCAAATTATGGGCTCCTGCCAAATTAAGAACAATATAATTATGGCAACATATTATATTATGAAAATAAGAATAGGAACGACAGAATATGGACGATTATAATATGCAAGATGATGCTAATGGCATACCATGGAATAATCAGTATATTTATGCAGAAGATGCATTAATTGAAAATATATCCATAGATAATGGTATTGGTTATGTAACAATTTCCTATGGTTCCATGGGAGAATCTAATATGATTTCCATGGGAATTGTCATATTAATAGTAAGTGAGAATACCGTTATAAGAGAGCAATTTGGCCGGCAATTAACAATGTGGGATCTGAGAGAAGGAATGACCATAGATGCAATATTTTCAGCAGCTATGACTAGAAGTTATCCACCTCAGTCAAATGCATACAGTATAGTTGTAAAGAATTCGGAAATGCCCTTTCATGTTCGAATTGATAGAATAGCAAGTATACAACCAGACCATAACTTCCTTTATACAGGAGACCCCAATAATATATTAGATCAAATGAGGTTTATTGTTACCGAAGAAACAATAATATTGGATAAACACGGTAATAGAATTCAATTATGTCAGCTTAAACCGGGAGAATTGGTAAGGATAGAACATGCAATTTTCCAGACAGCAAGTATTCCTCCCCAAACAACTGCATTTTTGATTCAGGTACTACAAAAGTGCTAATTCCACTTAAGCAGAATCAGGCGGTAAAAGTAGTGTAAATTTCTATGTGTATGAAGCCACATTCCTGGTAAGAGCTAAAGGTATGTTCTTATCAAGAATGTGGTTTTTATATGGGAAGAAAATATATGGAAGAAAACTTTTACTGCTATTTAGGCTGTATTCTGTTATAATTAGAACAGAATTAATAAGAAAGAAGTTCTAGTCCATTTTATGAGAAGATTATGGTATTAAAAAGATAAAGGAATAAAAAAATGGAACACAGGCTGCGGAATACAAGTTACGGAATACAAGTTGTGTAATGTAAGATATATGCATGGGATGAATTGATTTAGGAAGGTAATGAAAAGTGACAGAATATGATATATGAGTATAAGAATGAAACAGTAGATTACAATATAATATTTAAAAAACGAAAGACCATGGGAATCTATATTGATGTATATGGACATATTGAATTAAGAGTACCAAAGGGAACTTCCGAAGAAAGCATCAGACATTTATTGGAATCCAAATGGGATTGGATACAGGTTAAATCAAAGGAGCAAAAGGAAAGAACAAATGGATTTAAAGAAAAGGTTTATAATGATGGTGAAACCTTTCTTTATTTAGGGAAATCCTATCCTATTTGCATTACAATTGATGAAAACATCAAGCAAGATTATGTATTATTGGAAGAAGACAGGTTTCACTTATATATTAGAGAACAAGAAGAAGACAGAATAAAGCAGGCATTAAAGCGCTTTTATTATCAGCAATGTAAGGCATTGGTAGAAAAAAGAATTAAATTATATCAAAGCAACTTTAAGATGAAACCTCGTTCCATTCGGATATCTGATAATAAAAGCAATTGGGGAACCTGCGATTCCAAGCTGCAATTAACCTTTAACTGGAAACTGGCAATGGCACCTATGGAATCTATAGATTATGTTGTAGTTCATGAAATGTGTCATATGGTTCACTTAAATCATGACAGATCATTTTGGCGGTTGGTGGGGAAAATACTTCCAGACTATGAACAACGTAAAAATTGGTTAAATCAATCCAGTTGGAAAATGGTTATTTAACAGGACTCTTAAAAACAGAATGGAGCAATACATCTGCTAAAGTGGTAAATTACAATATATTACTTGACTTAAATAGAAATATAGCATAATATGTAATTATATTATATATTGAAAGGTAATTTTGAAATGAACGATATTCTTAAATGGACAAAATTAGAATCTATTATGATCGCAACATTTTCCGTTAAGGGGATAAGTGCGCCCAAATTTAATAGATTTTATAGAAACCAGATAAGAATATTGGAGATTTCGTAAAAAAGAGATGATATAATTCATTCTATTTTGATATGCAACCCAAAGCTTATTGGCTTTGGGTTTTTTTGCGTCTACAAAAGCAATTTGTATTGATACAAGTTACTATTATTGACACAAATTACTATGTTACTAAAAAGGTACGAAACACCAGAAATGAGGCTAATATGATAGAATTAGGAATAAATAATTTAACAAAGTATTATGGAGCAACAAAGATATTTGAAAAAATAACATTTGAGATAAAAACCGGCGAAAGAATTGGCTTAATTGGCCAAAATGGATGTGGTAAGACATCAATATTTAAGATAATTATGGGGCTGGAAGATTATCAAGAGGGGGACATCAATATTCGGAAAGATGCAAAGCTAGGATATCTGAATCAGATTCCTGTTTATGGTGAGAAGGTTAAGACCATAGAAGTAATTCGTATGGCATTTGATAAGGTATTTCAGATTAAAGATAAGATGAAAGAATTAGAAATGCAATTTGAAACCTTGGCTGGAAGTGAATTAGAGAAAGCCATTCATTATTATGGAAGGTTATCGGAGCAATTTGAACTAGAAGGCGGCTATGAATTAGAAACAAAAATCAATAAGATAACAGAAGGACTTCAAATTACCGAGGCCATAAAGGAGATGCCCTTTCAAAGTCTTAGCGGAGGTGAGAAAACAAGAGTTACTTTAGGAAAAATTCTTCTGGAAGAACCGGATATTTTACTTCTAGATGAGCCTACCAACCATTTGGATCTGGAAACCATAAGCTGGTTGGAAAGCTTTTTAAAAGAATATAAAGGCTGTGTACTTATTATATCCCATGATAGATATTTCTTAGATAATGTGGTAGAAGAAATTATAGAATTAGAATATAGTAAAGCTAATATTTATTATGGTAATTACAGTTATTATGTACTGGAGAAGGAAAGAAGATTTCTTATTGACTACAAAAATTATCAAAATCAGCAAAAGAAAATTGAACAAATGGAAAATCAGATTAAAAGATATCGAATCTGGGGAGCCATGCGTGACAGTGACAAGATGTATAAACGTGCCAAAGAACTTGAAAAGCGCTTAGAAAAAATAGAAGTGCAGGACAGGCCTGTTTTAGATACAAAAAAAGTAAGATTTGATCAAGATAATATAGAAAGAACAGGAAAAATTGTTCTTAATGTGGAACAAATCAGTAAATCTTTTGATGATAAAATACTATTTAGTAATATTGATGTAACAGTATTTTATCAGAATAGAGTTTGCATCATCGGAAAAAACGGAAGTGGGAAATCTACTTTTTTAAAGATACTCTTAGAAGAATTAAAACCAGATTCCGGTACCATAAGAATAGGCTCTCAAGTCAAAATTGGCTACTTACCACAACAGGTGGAATTTGAGGACGAAGAACAGACAATATTGGAATACTTTTCTGGGCAATATGATATTACCTATGAAATAGCGAGACGACAACTGGCAAAAGTATTATTTTATCAAGATGACATTAATAAAAAAATCAAGAATTTATCAGGAGGTGAAAAAAGCAGACTAAAACTGTGTTCTCTTACCTTTGAAAAAGTTAATTTCATGATATTGGACGAACCAACGAATCACTTAGATATAGATTCTAGAGAAGTTTTGAAGAAATGTTGACTGAATACGAAGGAACCTTACTTTTGTATCTCATGACAGATACTTTATTAATAAAGTAGCCGATAGCATAATTGAAATAGAAGATAGCACCTTCAAAAAATATGCCGGAGACTACAAATACTATCTGGAAGAAATTAAGAAGTTAAAAGAAAAGGAACCAACATTTTTATCGAAAAATATCCACGAAAAAGAGATAAAAAAAGAGAAAGAAAAGAAAAAAGAAAGTCCGAACAAATCTAAAGTAGATACTCGAAAGATAAAAATGATAGAATCAATTGAAAAAGAAATTCAAGAAATGGAAATACAGCTAAGGCATTTGGAAGAAGAAATGAATAATCGAAATACTGATATAAACTTTTTAAAAGATGCTTTCTTCGAGAAAGAAAAACTAGAAAAAGAATTAGAATCTGCTTACGAAACATGGGAGGATTATAATTCAACGCATTAAAGGCTTTGCACAATAGACGTATAAGAGCAATAAGAATAGCAGATACGGGGTGCTTCTTTTTAGTAAGGAGCTAAACGGTTCTAATGCTACAGTAATCGCTTAAGGCATATTTTAAAATTGTGAATTCCTCAACTTTATAACTAAAATAATAGATACAAACCGACTATTACAAATCATAGTGGAGATAGGTTTCCTATGGAACAAGAAACCCATCTCCACTATTCAAAAATTCTTCAATAACGCTAAGAGGGTAAAGCGTCCTGCTAATATGCATATCACAATTTATCCGCCAATGCCCCAAGTAAATGCGCCGTAGACGACAACTGCTCAAAAGAAGCCGCTATTTCCTGCAATGCCTCTGATTGCTGTTGGGATACCGCATCGGCATGTTTTACTTTATCATTAATCTTGGTTATTGCATTTGAAATGTCCTTAATAACAGTGTCAATTTTTCCGATGGATTCATTTGATGACATGGATAACTTTCTAATTTCGCCGGCTACAACATTAAATCCTTTGCCGAACTCACCGGCTCTGGCGGCCTCGATAGAAGCATTTAATCCTAACAAGTTAGTTTGAGAAGAAACATTTTTAATAAAATCAACGATGCTGCTGGTGTTGCTTGCCATATTGGTTGCTGCACTGGTCTCACTTAGAATTTCATTATTCATACTTGCTAAATCATAAACACCATGAGCAATCTGGTTTATACTAGTTTCAATGTGTTTTAATGCGTCAATAAGATTTTGCGTTATTTTACCTACTTCGTCCTTTTTAGAAAGACTCTTACCTATTGCAATGGAGCCAATAACATTACCATCGTCATTTTTGATAGGCACCATATAGGATTTAAAGGATACCCCGATAAAGTCTTCCGGAATAACAGTTACATCAACATTTCCCTTTTCCATAGCTTCCTTAACAAATTTCCCCGGTTCCGAATTCACTTCAATTTTGGCATTAATCTCTTTACTCCCCTGATAGTAAAGAACTTTCTCTCGGTCAGTTAACATGATCTCAATATCATGATCGAAAAAAGTATCGATTAATGGTATAGCATAATAAATGCTATTTAGTATTTCACTACCGCAATCCATCTTTAACATTAAAAACTCCTCCTATGTATAGGTTAAAATGTTACTACAATACCATTTTATACTAGATATAAAGTATGTCAATAGTGTGAATGGATTAAAATTACAATAGTGACAAATTACATATAAAATCGTGTGAAAAGTTTGTAAAAAATATATTTGATATGAATATATGATAGTGCTATACTGTTTTGATGTGAGGTTTGGGCTACAATTGGGGAAAGCAGATAAAGGACAGGAGATAAGTAATATGACTAAAAATATGACTAGCGGCAATATACCGAAACATTTAATTACATTTGCATTGCCTATGATATTAGGGAATATGTTTCAATTAACTTATAATGCAGTAGATTCCATCATTGTTGGGCGATTTGCTGGCGAAAAGGCTCTCGCAAGTGTTGGAACCGCAAATCCAATTATGAACATTGTAATTTTCTTTATAGTAGGAATCTGTATGGGAACTTCAGTTCTTATGAGTGAATTTTACGGGTCCGGTAATATGGATAAGTTTCATAGAGAAATATCCACTTCTTTAATAGCAGGTCTGACCTTTACAGTGGTTATGACGGGTATCTGTATCTTGTTATCAAAACCAATTTTAATTTTGCTCCGTACACCGGAGGAAATTCTTACTTCGTCTGTAGATTATCTTCATATTATTTTCTTTGGCTTGTTATTTACATTTATTTATAATTTTTTTGCAGCCAGTCTTCGAAGTATTGGGGATTCAAAAACACCATTAATTTTTTTGGCTATTTCTTCTGTACTTAACGGAAGTTTGGATTTACTGTTTGTAGGATATTTTAAAATGGGTGTAGCTGCAGCCGCATATACCACAATAGTTGCAGAAGCTTTATCTGCGATTCTATGTGTGATTTATGTCTGGAGGAAAGTCCCTGAACTGCGGTTGAAAAGAGCGGAAATTACATTTGACCAAGAATTACTTACGAAAACTATAAATTTCAGCTGGGCATCTGCCATGCAGCAAACTTGTCTATACATAGGAAAGGTTCTCGTCCAGGGAGCTGTTAATCCTTTAGGAATAGAAAGTATTGCGGCATTTAATGCAGTTAACCGGGTGGATGATTTTGCCTTCACGCCTCAGCAAAGTATTGGTGCTTCTATGACAACTTTTATCGCTCAAAATCGCGGTGCAAATCAACCAGAACGAATCAAAAAAGGGCTAAAAATCGGAATGATTCTGGAGAATATTTATTGGCTCATCATAGGAAGTATTGTACTACTTTTTGCGAAACAAATCATGTCTTTATTTTTATCTCCAGAGGATAGCAAGTCCATTGGATTAGGTGTGCTGTATTTGACTTACATGGCCTTCTTTTATGTATTTCCGGCCAATACCAATGGAATACAAGGTTTCTTTAGGGGGATGGGGCAAATGAGTATTACATTGAAAGCAACCTTTAGCCAGATTGTTTTTCGAGTTATATTTGCTTATATATTAGCACCGTATCTTGGATTTTCAGGTATTGCCTTTGCATGTTTGGCGGGATGGATTGCAATGTTAGCCTATGAACTTCCTAAGTTGCTTCAGTGGAAAAAACGAATTTAGTTAAATATTTTAATCCTATTAGTAAATTACAGATTATTCCTAAAAATAAGAAATCGGTTAAAAATACTATAAAAATTAGATTTTCCTTATGATACCAATTGCAAATTAGGCAGATTGCACAAAAAAAGCATGTATATTTTGAAGATATGCACATTGACACACTAGTATACTAGTGTTAAACTTACATTGAAAAACGGAAAGGTATTTTCCGTGAAGATAACAATAAAAGGAGAGAACATTTAATGAAGAAGATTATTTCTATCTTATTAGTTGCTGTTATGTCTTTAAGCCTTGTAGCATGTAGCCCTTCTAAATCTACAACTGACACAGCAAACACAAATGACACTGGAAAAACAGAGAATACCGATAATTCAGGTAAAAAAACAGTGTATTTCTTAACAAAAATTCTTGGTAACCAATACTGGTCAGTGGTAGAACAAGGTGCTAAAGATGCAGCAGCAGAATTAGGTATTAATCTTGTTGTTACTGGTCTTGCAAATGAAGCTGAAATCGAAAAACAAGTTCAGCAATTACAAGATGCTGTATCTGCAAAAGCAGATGCTATTGTACTTGGACCTGTTGATAGTACAGCAATGGTTAACCCTGTAAATGATGCTTTCAATTCAGGTATTCCAATTATTGTAGTTGATACAATGATTAACACTGATAACTATAGTGCAGCATTAATGACTAATAACGTAGAAGCTGGTAAAATTGCAGCTGAAGAAATGATCAACCGCATGAAGGCAGCTGGCGTTTCTGAAACAGAAAAAGCTCAAATAGCAGTTCAAATCGGTAGCAGTGGTTCTCAAACAATCATTGACCGTTTAAAAGGCTTTAACGAATACTGGGATGCTAATGCTCCTGAAGCTTGGGAAGTTTTAAATAATGACATTAAAGTTAACGACGGTGATATCACTAAAGCAGTTGGTTTTACACAAGACTTCTTAACAGCTTATCCAGACTTAAAGGGCGTATTTGGTCCTAACAATGGTAGTACAGTAGGTTTCGTTACTGGATTAAAAGAATCCGGACGTAAAGACGTTGTTATGGTAGGATTTGACTTCTCCGCTGAAATTGAACAAATGATCAGAGAAGGTGAATTCGAAGTTGCTACAGTTCTTCAAAAACAATACTTAATGGGATATGAAGGCGTTAAGACTGCTATTGCATTGTCAGAAGGAAAACAACCAGAAGAAAAATTAATTGATACTGGTGTTATGGTAGTTGATAAAGAAAACGTTGATGCAACAGATGTTCAGGAAATCATCAACCCATCAGGTAAATAAATATAAATTCATTTAGTTGAAATAATTAGTGCTAAACATAATATGACCTTCGGGAGCATAAAACGCTTTTTAAGCGTGAATTACTCTCGAAGGTCAATTTAGGTTTATGAGGGACAAATTCGATGTTTACTTAGGTTTGTACATACCTTTACTTTCCATGTATTTGTAGATAGATTCTCCGTGCTTTTGCTCTTCTTTCTGGATATGGTTTAAAACATCTCTTACTTGTGGATCTTTGAATTCAAAAATTGCCGTATCATAATTACCGGATACAAATTTTTCAGTCATTAGAAGGTCTGTACACAAGTCTTTATCACTGGCTTGAAAAGTGCCGGAGGAACCTTTCGATTGTGAACTTTTAGCTGAGCCGCTGATACTTTCTTCACTTGAAGAACTATTGCTTTGGCTGCTGGAACCTTGGTTACTGTTCATGGAAGGGACTTTGCCGCTAAGTAGTTGGTTAATTGTATTTAAATGCTCTTCTTCCTGCTTCTTATTGCTATTCAGTATATTCTTTAATTCCGGATCAGTGGCTAAATTAGCATAATTAGCATATTTTTGAATACAGATTTGTTCGTCGCTTTTTTGGTCTTCCAATAAAAACTTCTCTTTTGTTGTCAATGTTACATTTGTTATCATATTGATTCACCTCCTAATGCTTAGTATTCTCATAAACTCCAATAATATGTAGGATATAAGACAAATAATAGTAAAATATCTATATTTTGCATCTAGAAGAAGATAGGTAATAAGGAAAAGGTATGGAAAGCACCTTATAATTCAAAATACTCTAACTATATGGAAAATCGGAGATTAAAGTTTAGTACTGGAACAATAATATAAAAGTAGAAAGGCGCAGTCAAGGATGGTATAATAGAACCGTTATAACGAAATATAAATTTAACATGAACTTAGATATAGAATCAAACAATAATTATTCATTAGGTGATTAGGTTGAAAAAACAATGTTTTTCAACTGGAAATCTATGCTGGCGCACAAATTATATTCGTTATTCACAGGGACTAAAGCGCCAGAATCGAGGTTAACATGAAAAAAACCATAGGAATTCTTGCTCATGTAGATGCAGGAAAAACTACTTTATCTGAACAAATACTATATTATACCGGAAGTATTCGTAGTTTAGGAAGAGTGGACAATAAAACTTCTTATCTGGATACCGATGAAATTGAACAAAATAGGGGAATAACCATATTCTCAGGTCAGGGAATATTTGAATATGAAGGGGATAACTATTATCTACTTGATACACCGGGACATGTGGATTTTTCATCTGAGACGGAGCGGGCAATTTCTGCCCTGGATTATGCAATAGTAGTAATTAGCGGCAGTTCCGGAGTGCAAGCTCATACAACAACTTTATTTCATTTATTACAGATATACCATGTACCTGCCTTTTTCTTTATTAATAAAACAGATATAACTGGATTTTCTTTGGAAAATATATTAGAAGATATGAAATATAAATTAACGGAAGATATTTTATATTATAAAGAGCCTCTTTCCTCTTTAGCTGAGTTTGCAGCGGAACGGGATGAAGTTTTTTTAGAGGCTTATCTGGACGAGAATTATGTAAAAGAAACTATGGAGGCTTCCTTAATCAATCTGATTAAAGAAGAAAAATGCTATCCGGTTATTACCGGAGCAGCTTTAAAAGGGGAAGGAATCCATTGGTTATTAGATGTATTTTCAAGTCTTACAAAAACAAACTATCATAATCTTGAAAAGGAAGACACCTTTTTAGGAAAGGTATTTAAAATACGTCACGATGAGAATGGAAATAGATTGACTTTTTTAAAAGGACTAAAAGGGAAACTTCAAGTAAAAGACGAATTCTTATTTCAGTCAGAAGACGAAATCTATAAGGAAAAGGTAAATGAAATTCGAATTTATAATGGGAAAAAGTACGAGAGTAAGAGTGTTGTAGCAGCGGGAGATATCTTCGCGGTTACCGGATTAAAAACACCGATGTGCGGTGCTATTTTAGAAACCGGAGGAACAATTGTACATACGAATTATAACTATTTTCTTGTTTCTCCTCTTCAATCTAAGATAAGGGTTTTAGATGGTACTCCTTATACGAAATGTATGGAAATACTTCGTATTCTGGAAGCAGAAGATCCCATATTATCTGTTACTTATAATAAGAATACGGATGAAATTCTGGTAAATGTTATGGGTAAAATTCAATTGGAAGTCATGGAAGAAGAAATTAAGAATAGATTCGGTATTACGGTTACCTTTGAAAGACCTAAGGTTCAATATAAGGAAACCATTCAGTCTGCTATTGTGGGTTATGGACATTTTGAACCGTTACGGCATTATGCAGAAGTTCAGGTGAGGTTAGAACCTAATCCAAGGGGTAAGGGAATTACGTTTCAAAGTGAATGCCATGTAGATGATTTATCTTTAAATTATCAAAGGCTTATAGAGACTCATGTTTTTGAAAAGGCTCATAAAGGTGTGTTAACTGGTTCGCCCATTACTGATATGAATATTGTTCTGCAAAATGGACGAGCCCATATAAAGCATACAGAAGGCGGAGATTTTAGAGAAGCTACATATAGGGCCATCAGACAGGGGCTTGAGAAGGCAAAGTCTATTTTACTGGAACCCTTTTATCAGTTTGATATATATATAGAAGAGGACTATCTGGGCAGAGTGATGTCTGATATTCAGAAAATGGGCGGCAGCTTTGAAGCGCCAGTTCAAATGAACAGGAATGTATTCATACATGGACGGGGACCAGTAGAAACATTTATGGAATATAGTACAGAATTAGTATCCTATACAAAAGGAACAGGCAGCATTGGTCTGCGATTTGATGGTTATGATATATGCCGGAAAGAGGGAGAAGTAGTACAAACAATTGGCTATGACAAAGAAAGAGATGTAGAGAATACTTCCTGGTCAGTGTTTTGTGCAAAGGGAACGTCCTTTACCGTACCTTGGTACGAAGCAGAGAAATATATGCATACCATATAAAGTGATAAATAGAATTTACGCTAGCAAAACTTAAATTCTTCGGATGAAAGGTAATAATTATTTTGACTTGCCAGTGTGCTGACAGCAGGGTGGTAAAAATGATATAAGATATTTACCTTTGAGGAAGAACGATACAATAAAATAAAAGACCACTTAATTATATGAAAGTCAACTATGAGACATTAGTTTCATAACTTTATGTAACCATTGTTAATGAAAGGAGTTACATAAGTAAATTTTCATTCATATTTTAAGCGGTCATTTTTATCAATAACTATTTATCGATAATCGATAAAAAAATATTGACATTCGTAAATAGTGGGTGTATATTATAGGAAATGGTGAAATTATTATTACATTAGGCTGAATTAGAATCCGAGGTCCCAGTTTGCAAAATTAACTTCCGATTCAGCATATCCTTTGCCAAGACTAAGTTCCAGATAACTAAGATTCTTATAAATTTTTGGAAGTAAGTATTGCAAAATGTAGTATATTTGGAATTTACTATTCCAAATACATTGTTTTATAGTTCAAAAGCTGTTATGCTTTTTTCGAGATTATTTCTCTGGAAAAAGAGCACACGCTAACCAGAGGTCGAATTCAGCTTCCTTTTTTGCAAGATTAAATTCCACCTCTCATCGGTTCCATATTTCTTCCGAATGGCGTTTGCTATTTTACTTTTTCAGCAACAGAGGTGTTAGATTAATCTTGTTGGCGGGAATAAGCTTAATATTTAACTTATTAAGTGTTTCCACGCTATTAAGGAAGCTGAACAGCTGGTGGGCAGACTGGTTGTTCAGCTTTTTTCTATTATATATTACTTTATAACTTGGAGGATGTTAACAATATGAAGAAAAAACCATTTGTTCAATTTACAAAATACTTAATAGACTTTATGTTTCTTACTGGAATTATAGTCTGTATGGGAGTTCCCTTTATTTTTAGAGAAGCAGGAAAGCATATTCCCATTTTTAAAGAAAACTACCTTCCTTTTTGCATCATATTTATGATTGCCGGTGTATTTGCATTAATCATTCTTTGGAATCTGCGTAAGATGCTTCAGACGGTAATCCGTGAAGATTCATTCGTTAGAGAGAATGTTGCGTCGTTAAAGAGAATGGGAATCTGTGCTTTTATCATTGCTTTCATTATGTTAATAAGACTAATATTTGTTATAACTCCCGCAGCATTAGTCATAATTTTAGTATTTTTGGTAGCAGGATTGTTTTCTCTGGTACTTTCACAGGTCTTCGATCAGGCAGTTACTTACAAAGAAGAAAACGACTTAACAATATAGGAGGTAACCAATGATTATAGTGAATTTGGATGTTGTGATGGCTCAAAGAAAAATAGGGTTAACCGATTTATCAAAAGAAGTGGATATCTCCATGGCAAATCTGTCTGTTTTAAAAAATAATAAGGCTAAGGCCATACGGTTTAGCACGCTGGAATCCATATGCAAGGCGCTGAACTGCCAGCCGGGTGATATATTGGCTTATGTAGAGGAAGAAAAAGAAACAGAATAGAGAAAAAAATTTAAAGATAGGTAGTGGGTTTACGTTATCGTATTCAAGCTATAATTTAGATTTTAGAGTTTAATTGAAATATAAAGAGGCAAATTAAAAGAGAGTAAAAAAGAAGTTAAAGGAAAAATAAAGAAAATTTAAAAGATAACTTAAAAAGGAGGATTTATATAATGGAACAATTGAATAACAGCCTTCCCATTAATCCGGAAGACAATCATCCTGCAGTATTAGATTCTGCTGAAAATGAGAATCCATCACTGCTTTATAAAGTACGCCCAAATTTTGGAGTATTTGGTGGTATCAGCTTACTGTTTGGAGTTTCTTATACGTTCTTATTCTATAAAGCAAGACTGGGTCTTAATGTATTATTATTTACGGTTATTATGACCGCTCTATTAGTATTAATTATAAAAAAATTATCTATGAAAGTTAAAAGAGGAACAGCAGCTTATTATGCAGGGGCCTTATTATTAGGAACTTCTTGTGTATTTACTTCAAGTTGGGTACTGCATTTTTTTAATGTTGCTGGAATTTTACTACTATTGGATTTGTCTTTATTACATCAATTCTATGATGATAAGGAATGGGATTTGTTAAAACATCTTACTCGAATGTTATTGTTACCATTTTCCTGTATTGCTACAATTGCTATGCCTTTTAAAGACAGTTTACTATTTTTAAAAAATACAAAGATATTAAAGAATGATAAAGCAAGAAATATTCTCCTCGGTGCTGGAATTGCATTGCCCCTTTTAGGAATAATGATTGGGTTGTTATCCAGCGCGGACCTTCTGTTTCGAAGTATGTTTAAAGAGATATATACATTTATATTCTCATCTAATTTATTTGCAGTGCTCTTTATGGTTATAGCAGGATTTCTTGTATGTTACTGCATTATCTGCGGAAGCACTGTAAAGGCAGGTATTGAAGAAGTAACAAAACCGCTTACAAAGGCTGACGCTTCCATAGCAGTTACTGCCTTAGGGCTGCTTAGTTTGGTATATGCAATTTTTTGCGGGATTCAGATTCTTTATCTGTTTACAGGGGGATTTTCTGTATTGCCTAAGGGATTTACCTTTTCACAATATGCCAGAAGGGGATTTTTTGAACTTCTTTTGGTAACAGCCATAAATATTTTGCTTATGATCGTCAGTACCAAATATTTTGAAGACAGTAAGTTGATTCGAATTATTTTAACATTTATGACTATATGTACCTATATTATGATCGGCTCAGCAGCTTACCGTATGCTGCTTTATATTGGAGCATATAATCTTACTTTCCTAAGGCTATTTGTGCTGCTGTTTCTGTTTATTGATGCCCTTGTATTAGCCGGTGTAATTACTTATGTTTTTTATAGAAGATTTCCCTTATTTCATTATTGTGTCATTGTTACTTCAGCATGTTACATTATCTTTTCATTTGCAAAGCCGGATTACTATATTGCTTCATACCAGATACAACAAAAAGAAGAACTAAATAGTATTGATCTTAATTTTTTAACCAATGTATTATCTCTTGACGCAGCACCTGTTGTTTTGCCTGCACTGGCAGAGCTAGCGGGAAACAATGCTGCTTCAAACGTACAAACAAATGAATTTATAATACAAAATGACATCCTTTCAACAGTTAAACAATATCGTGAAACTATACAGGAGGAGGAAAACAACAGGAAAATAAGAGATTTCAATGTATCAAATGAGCAGGCGTTTCGGGCACTTAATAAATATACCGGATATTTATTACCTTAACACGAAATCGTTTTTCAATTTTTTCGCAGATGAATGAAGGAGTTATTCTTTGATAAATTGTTGAGTTTTTCCCATCTTGTAAGCGAGAAGAACAATTCCTTTTTCTTCTTCGGAAAATTCTCTGTTATACATTTTTTCAAACTGTTTTATGAGGCCTTCTACATCAATTGTTTTTTTAGGATTCATTGCTTGTATGACAATTTTATCCGGATCATAAATCTTTATTTCCGTATAGGAAGGTTGCAATTTTTTTAATATTTCTGAAGTATAATAGGCGTCAGAGGAAGCATCATGAAATGCTTGATTAATTGGTATATTAAATGATTCTACCGCAGTTTGCAGTCGTAATAATTTTTTAGAAGAAATACCAAAATGGAGGGATACCAGGGGTTGAATATTGATATATTTTTTTGGTAAACAGGTATAATCCAGTTGATGATATCTTGTATTACGAAATAATTCTTTAATATCAGACATTCCCCATGTGCAGAATATGGATTCGGTATCTCCAATAAAATCTAGAAATGCCATATATACATCAGGAAATATTTCTTCTGTTAAAAGCTGCTCTGTAGTAATACCTGTTAATTCTGCAACAAAAGGACTTACATTGGGATATATGGTTGGTTTAATAAAACGGTTAAAAGTAGAAAACCTATGATACTTAGAATCTAATTTGACAGCACCAATTTGAATGATTTCAAAGGGACAAAGAACTTTTTTATCTATTTGAAAATTGTTTTCATCCATTGTCGTATTTGGAATATCCTGATTAAATTCTAAATCGATTACAATATAGTTCATAGATATTTCTCCTTTATTACACTTGAATAATATTTTATAGACTAACTTACTATTATACAATAAATATAAAAATATATGCAATGCTTTAAAAAGTAGCTTTGGATAAATCCAAGCAAGGAGTACATACTAAAAAAGAAGAATCGTTTTAAGGAGGACTTAAATGGCATCAAATAATAAAATGAAAAGCACTAAAAATAATAAAAAAGAAGATGGTAAATTTCATTCCAAACATATAAAACATGATCCACAGGCGGAAAGTGCCCGTGCAGTATTTGGTCTGAAAGAGGATAATTCAAAAGAGAAGCATTTGTAAAAAACAATGAGTCTCCCCAAAATGTTTAGAAAAGTGAAGTGCTCTCTGCCGAGAAGACAGAGGGCACTTCATAGATTAAATTTAGAGGTGCAATTTAATTTAAATCAGGGGAATCTACACCCTGTGCCAGATCAATCATTTCAGAAGTTGACAACATAAGGCCGTTTTCCATTCCATCTACTTCGCCTTCACTTTCGCC
>NZ_DAMAUC010000044.1:0-19743 GCF_032079385.1 Anaerocolumna sp. | reverse complement strand
TATTGCTAGTGACTTTGAGAAATTCGCTAATGGTTCTTATATGATAGAAATCGCGTCAAAATTTTAAAATTGTGATGTTGAATAATAGGTGATTGCACCTATTATTTACCAGGCAACGCCGAGGAGTTCGCAATTTTAAAATATGTTTTAAGCGATTACTATCGTATTAGAACCATCGAATTTCTATATGGAACAAGCAATATACAATATCCCCCACTCTCTATGGTCTGAATACCCCATATTGGGCAAAACGTACTATTGTTAATAACCTAATTTTTTTAACTTATAGGCTCCTTTGAAGGTTTTCCTGAACCTCTGGGATATTGTTTTGGAGTATAGTTGATTTTCTTTATAACGATCAAAGATCTTTCCATATCGGTATTTGGCAACTGAAATTGCTCTATCTTCTCAAGTGAGCCGCCTAAAATATGAATTGCTTTTTTAGACTCTTTTACCTCAGAATCAATATTACCTGCTTTATATGGAATAAAATAGCCATTTACTTTAACATAGGGTAAGCAATACTCAGATAAAGTAGATAATTTGGCTACGGCTCTGGATACACATAAATCAAAGTTCTCTCTGTATTGTGAGTCCTTCCCATAATCTTCTGCACGTCCGTGAATTGCTGTAATATTACTTAATTCTAATTGGTTAATTACATCATTTAAGAAATTTACCCGTTTATTTAATGAATCCAATAATGTGATATCCCAATTTGGAAATCCAATTTTTAATGGTATTCCAGGAAAACCTGCACCAGTACCCATATCAATTACTTTAATATTTTCCTTATTTTGATATACCTTAATAATAGAAAGGCTATCAATAAAATGCTTATGAATTACTTCATCGTATTCTGTAATGGCCGTAAGATTCATTACTTTATTACGTTCTATTAATATTTCATAATATGTCATAAATTGTTGAATTTGCGTATCTGATAATGTTAAGTCCAGTGTATTTAACAATTCAGTAAATACTGAAATATCATACATAACAACCTCCGAATAACCCTTATGCTTCTTTCATCTAAATGAAATCAGTTAAATAAAAAAGCATTTTTAATTATTTTATTTTTTTAATAAATTTTTCTATTTATTATTTTTTCTATAATTTTATTAGCAATATTATTAATGACTTTCTTTTTTGCTTCTTCTTAGGTGCTCCAAGTAAACTAACAACACTGATATATCTGCCGGGGATACACCGGATATTCTGGAGGCTTGTCCTACAGATATTGGTTTAATTTTATCAAGTTTTTGTTTTGCTTCAATTCTAAGACTTGGCACTTCATAATAATCTAAATCTTCAGGTATCTTCTTATTTTCTAATTTTTTATATTGTTCTACCTGTCTTAATTGCCTTTGTATATAGCCATCATATTTTATATTAATATTTACTTGTTCTACTACATCTTTAGGTAACTCAGTTCTGTTCTTATCGATTGACTCAAGGATTTCGTAACTTAACTCGGGTCTTCTGATTAATTCAGCTAATGTTGTACCAGTTTTTAATACTGTACTTTCGTGTTTCATTAATAAGTCCTGAACTTCTTTATTGGCACCGATTGGTGTATTATTTAATCTTTCAATTTCCTTATTAATAGATGCTTCCTTTTGCACTACTTTCTGATATCTTTCTTCATTAATTAGGCCAACCTGATAACCTATCTTAGTTAATCTGATATCAGCGTTATCCTGTCTTAATATTAACCGATATTCTGCTCTTGAAGTCATCATACGGTAAGGTTCGTGAGTTTCTTTTGTTACTAAGTCATCAATTAGTACTCCAATATAAGCCTCTGACCGATCTAATACGATTTGTTCTTTTCCTAATAACTTCATACTTACATTGATACCTGCAATTAGACCCTGAGCCGCAGCCTCTTCATAGCCAGAACTTCCGTTAAATTGGCCACCGCTAAATAAACCCTCTATCTTCATAAACTCTAAAGTTGGTTTTAATTGCATTGGATTAATACAGTCATATTCAATTGCATAAGCATTTCGAACAATTTTTACATGTTCAAGTCCGGCAACACTACGATACATTTGATATTGAACATCCTCTGGTAATGAACTGGACATTCCGCCTACATACATTTCATTAGTATAATTACCTTCCGGCTCAATGAAAACCTGATGTCTGTCTTTGTCCGCGAATTTAACAACTTTATCTTCAATAGATGGACAATATCTTGGACCGGTACCTTTAATATTACCGGAGTACAAAGGTGACCTATCTATATTATTTCGAATTATTTCATGGGTTCTTTCATTGGTATAAGTTAACCAACAAGAAACTTGTTCTTTCTTAATATCCTCCGGGTCTGTAGTAAATGAAAATGGAACAATTTCTTCATCACCAAATTGTTCTTCCATTTTACTAAAATCTATGGATCTTTTATCAATTCTTGCAGGAGTACCAGTTTTAAAACGATACATTTCTATACCCAATGATTTTAAGGCTTCTGTCAAATGATTGGCTGCCTGTAATCCATTAGGTCCTGTATAATTACTTACTTCACCATATACACATCTTGCTTTTAAATAAGTTCCTGTACACAAAATAACTGCTTTACAGGGATAAATTCCACCGGAAAATGTTTTTATCCCCGAAACTTTGTTATCTTCCGTTAAGATATCCACAACTTCAGCTTGTTTTAATGTTAGATTGGGTGTATTTTCTAATACTTTTCTCATTGACCTGCTGTAATCTTCTTTATCTGCCTGAGCTCTTAAAGAATGTACGGCTGGTCCTTTCGATCCATTTAACATTTTGGATTGAATAAAAGTTTTATCAATAATTTTACCCATTTCCCCGCCTAAGGCATCAATTTCACGAACCAAATGCCCTTTTGATGTTCCTCCGATATTAGGGTTACATGGCATTAATGCAATACTATCTGTGCTGATAGTTACTATTAAGGTATTTAATGATAATCTTGCACATGCTAGTGCAGCTTCACATCCTGCATGACCTGCACCTACAACTACAACATCATATGACTCATAAGTATATGACATTTTTACTCCTCTTTTCTAATCTTAAAAATTATACTTATCCTATATCTATTCTCTTCTTGCCTTCTCATATAAATGTATTTCCACTATACATACACATAGAAAAATACTATTTACCCATACAGAATTTACAAAAGATTGTATTTACTAAATCTTCATCTACAGCTTCTCCTAGTATTTCTCCCAGAACTTTATATGCATTCATCATATCAATGGAGAAGAAATCTTCCGGCATACCATCTTCTATACTTTGTTTTACCATAATTAAGCTATTTTTACTTTCCATAATAGCTTCTTTATGTCTTATATTTGTAATATATATTTCATTGTTTAAATCAATTTTTCCCTGGAAATACATATCTGTAATCCACTTTTCCAGCTTATCAATACCAATGTTTTCTTTTGCAGATATTTGTATAATATCCTTACCTGTTAAATTTTCAATTTCTTCTGGATCAATAACCATATTTAAATCAGATTTGTTTAATAAAATAATCGCTTTTTTATTCTTAATAAAGTCAATAATCAAACGATCATTTTCATCCAAATTAGTGGAAGCATCTACTACATATATAATTAAGTCCGCATCCTCAGCTGATTTCATAGCCTTTTCAACACCGATTTTTTCAACGGTATCTTCCGTGCTACGAATACCTGCAGTATCTATAACATTCAAACAGATACCTCCTATTTGAATGGTTTCTTCCAGAGTATCTCTCGTAGTACCTGCAATATCAGTTACAATGGCCCTATCGGTGCCCACTAATACATTTAGCAAGGATGACTTACCTGCGTTTGGCTTACCAAGAATAACCGTTTTAATACCTTCTTTTAATAAACGTCCATTATCAGAAGACTTTAATAATTTATCAAGTTGGGTTATATTAACTTCAATATGTTTCGCTAATTCGTTACTAAAATTATCAAGAGTAATGTGCTCCGGATCATCCAGTGCGGCTTCAATAAAAGCAATATCGTCGATAATACTTTCACGGATATCTTTTATTTTATCTAATACATTACCTCTTAACTGGTTCAGAGAATTCTTTAAAGCATATTCACTTTTTGCATTAATAATATCACTTACAGCTTCTGCCTGAGATAAATCAATTCTTCCGTTTAAAAATGCACGCTTAGTAAATTCTCCTGGGTCCGCAAGCCTTGCACCATATTTTAAAACAGTTTCTAATATTTTCTTTGTTACTACGATACCCCCATGACAGTCTATTTCAACTACATCCTCTTTCGTATAAGTATGAGGACCTTTCATAAGAAGTACCATAACTTCATCTATAACCGTATCCCCATCCCCTATAAAACCATAATGGACGGTATGGCTGTTACAATCCGATAATTTTTTATCTTTTTTTGATTTATAAATTTTTTCAATAATTGAAAATGCCTCATCACCACTAATTCGAATAATGCTGATTCCCGCATTACTAACTGCAGTAGCAATCGCAGCTATGGTATCAGTTTTCATCTATATCAACCCTTTCTAAGAGCTAACACTCTAATTAACTATAAATAAATGTTCTCATATTGGTACAACTATTTATACCTTATAACAAGTTTATATAAAATAACGTAAAGATTATAATACGAAAAGATAAAAATTACTATATGAAAATAAAAATATTTTAGAAAAGAGTGTATCAAAGCATAATACTTTCAATACACCCTTTTACTAAAACATTATATATTTTTATTCTTCTTCACTTTTTTCATGATTAAATTCTCTGTTTCTTTGAGAATTGTGATTGTATTCTCTATTCTTTTGAGAATTTTGATAACGGTCACCATAAGAATATTTACTCTTGCTATGCTTATAATCCTTATTTGCAAAACCCTTCTTTAATGTAATCACTACTTTTCTATAAGGTTCTTCCCCTTCACTGTGGGTTTCCACATACTTATCATTTTGTAGCGCAGAGTGAATGATTCTTCTTTCGTATGGATTCATTGGCTCTAAAGACACTGGCTTTTTCGTCCTCTTTACTTTAAAGGCAATGTTTCTGGCTAAGTTTTCAAGAGTTTCTTTTCTTCTATGTCTATAATCTTCTGTATCTAATTTAATCTTTAAATAATTTTCACTGTCTTTATTCACTACCAGACTAACCAGATATTGTAGAGAATCTAAAGTTTGTCCTCTTTTTCCAATAAGAACACCCATTTCTTCTCCTTCAAGATTGATATCTAAAGTAGAATTCTCTTCATCAAATACTGTATCAATATTTGCTACAATATTCATAGCACGAAAAACTTTATTTAAAAACTCTTTTGCCATACTATCAGCAGTAGCTTTTAATCTTACACGTATTTTAGCCGGTTTATTAAATAATCCTAAAAAACCGCTGCTCTCTTTTTCGATTACTTCGTATTCCACATTATCACTGGTAGTTTTTAATTGGATCAATGCTTCTGTTAATGCTTCATCAACTGATTTTGCAGTAAAATCTAACCATTCCATAACTATTTATCCCCCTTATCATGATTTCTGTTTTTTAGAAGATTCGCATAATCGGCAATACCGCCTGAATTATAAGATGTTTCACTATTACTCTTAGAGGAATCATAGTTCTTTTTCACAGAATTAGCATATCCTGATGTAGATTTATTTACCTGAGATGCATTGTCAATGGATTTTGTTTGTTTCTTTGCTAATTCTTCAATAGATGCGTTTGGACTAATTCCTTTTCTTGCTCTTTTTTTCTTAGCTTTCATCTTATTTTTCTCTATTAAAGTATCAACATCAATTTTATCCATATATTTATTAATAACTATTTGCTGGATAATCGCAAATGCACTACCTGCAACCCAGTACAAACCAATACCCATAGGTAACATAACACAGAATACACCGGACATAATTGGCATAACTGTATTCATTGTTGACATGGAAGAAGCCATTGGATTATCTTTATCCGTAGGAGTATTCGCTGTCATCAATTTAGTTTGAACAAATTGTAAACCTGCTGCAAGAATTGGAATTAATATACCAGGGAAAGAAAATCCCGGTTTATCTAAAATATTTAAATTGCCTATGAAACTATTAACATGCATAATTTCAGTAGATTTACTAGCAATTAAATTTTGTATAGTAGGGAATTTTTCAGCTAAGTCTCCCCATTGTTCTGAAGTAAACTTAGAAATAATATCAATAATATGATTGATGGACATAGAACCATCTGTTAATTCTGTAAACTTAGCAGTACTAACACCAACTTTTGTAGCAGCCTCTGTTAACACGTTAACATGACCTGGTATATTTACTATTCCATTTGCAATACTCTCATATAATTTATAAATATCATTAACATAAGCAGGTATATTTCTAATAACTGCATATAAAGCAAACATGATTGGTAATTGAATCAGTAACGGAAGACAGCCTGCTGTTGGGCTGGCTCCATATTTTTCATATACAGCCTGTGTCTCCAGCTGCATCTTCTGCATGGATTCTGTATCTTTTTTTCCTTTATATTTTGCATTTATCTTCGTTATTTCCGGATTCATTTTGGAAGATAATTTAGTATATTTTTGTTGTTTTATGGTAAGAGGAATCATCAAACCTCTTGTAATAAAAGTAAATAAAATAATAGATAAACCAACATTTGTAATACCAAAGAAATTCAAGAATTCATATAAAGCGTTTAGTATCCATCCTAATATATATGAAATTGGAGCTAACATACCACCACTCTGTGTTAAAAATACATTATACAATTTTTTTTCCTCCTAAGATACCTTTCATTAGAAACCGTATTTTCTAATATATAATTTTTATGGAACAGGATCATACCCTCCCTTAGCAAAAGGATGACATCTAAGAATTCTCCGGACTGCCAAATAGGATCCTTTAAAAGCTCCATACTTTTCCAATGCCTGAATTGCATACAAAGAGCAGGTAGGAGTATATATACAACTTGATCTTACCTTAAGAGGAGAAATAAATCTTCTGTATAATTTTATCAAAAATATTAAAACTCGTTTAATCACGATTTTATCATCTCTTTTAAAATTTTGTGCATACTTGCCAGGTGCAGCAATGCACTGTTTATTTCTTGATAATTTTTTCCTCTTGCACCTACTCTTGCAATAATAACTATGTCTAAACCACTATTAAACATATTTTCATTCAATCTGTAACTTTCCCGAATTAATCTTGTTACTCTGTGTCTTATAACACTATTTCCAACTTTTTTACTTACGGATATTCCAATTCGATTTTTATCAGTTTGATTTTCTAATACATACATGATTAGATACTTATTCGCAAATGATTTACCACTGTGGTAAATTTCTTTAAACTTTAAGTTGTTTTTAATCGATTCAAAAGATTTCAAATTTTTAGGCCCTTTCTGCAAACAAAAGTTTAACTAAGAGAAGAAAAGGCCACAATAATGCGACCTAAGCTGATAATTTATGTCTTCCTTTTGCTCTTCTGCTTGCCAAAACTTTTCTACCATTTGATGTACTCATTCTAGCTCTGAAACCGTGAACTCTGGCTCTTGATCTTTTTTTAGGTTGGAATGTCATTTTCATTAAGATGCACCTCCTTTATATATACCAAACCATATTGGGTAAGCGTATTTATTCTATTTTAATTAATTTAAAATATCATGTCTATTATATTCGCAAACTTCTCTCACGTCAAGTCTATATTTTTATATAAACTACATGAGAAATACTTTAAATATCTTCAACATAAATCCAACCGTTTTGTTCACAAAATAAATTAAAAACATTTCGTTAACATAAAGTTATCCACCACTTGTTGATAAATTGTGGATAACTTGTTAAAATGGTGTTAATATTATATACAACAATGAAAAATTATCCTTTTCCCAGCTTATATTTTTTGTTGTTTATAATCTTTATAGTTTATACACACAATTGTTAATATTTTAATTTGATCTGTGGATAAATCGAATTTAAAACCCATCAATTTATAGATTTTAGTTGAAGTATCCACAATTTTGTTATAATATATATATTAGGTATGCACGAAATTTTATATTAGGGAGATTAAGGTAATGAATGAAATACAAGATAAATGGGATGAAATACTTGAATATCTTAAAATTGAACATTGTGTAACGGATGTATCTTTTAAAACTTGGTTGCTTCCTTTAAAAGTATATTCCGTTGAGGATAATTTAATTACAATTTCAATTGATGATAAAATGATTGGTCCTGACAGTAAAAATTTCATAAGCAGAAAGTATGGAATTCCTTTGAAGGTAGCGATTTCAGAGATTATGAACGATAACTATAATGTAGAGTTCGTTTTGGAAAGCCAATTAAAACCTGCAAAAACTACAACGGAGTCAGATAAGAAGAAGAATTCCAATAAAAATAATTCTTGTTCTTTTTTAAATCCCAGATATACATTTGACACTTTTGTTGTTGGTGCAAATAATAATTTGGCTCATGCTGCTTCACTTGCAGTTGCCGAATCTCCTGCTGAAATATACAATCCCCTATTTATATATGGAGGAGTTGGTTTAGGTAAAACACACTTAATGCATTCTATCGCTCATTACATATTAGAGCAGAATCCCCATACAAAAGTAATGTATGTTACCAGTGAAAAATTCACCAACGAATTAATTGAATCTATTCGTAATGTGAATACAACTCCTACTGAATTTAGAGAAAAGTATCGAAATATCGACGTCCTGCTTATTGACGATATACAGTTTATAATAGGTAAGGAAAGTACTCAGGAAGAATTCTTCCATACTTTTAATACTTTACATGAATCAAAAAAGCAAATCATAATCTCCAGCGATAAGCCTCCAAAAGATATTCTAACATTGGAAGAACGTCTTAGATCCCGTTTTGAATGGGGCTTAACAGTGGACATACAACCTCCGGATTATGAAACAAGAATGGCCATTCTGAAAAAGAAAGAAGAATTGGATGGCTTACAGATTGATAATGAAGTTATGAAATATATTGCAACCAATATTAAATCAAACATTCGAGAATTAGAGGGCGCTTTAACAAAAATAGTTGCACTATCCAGGTTAAAGAAAAAAGAAGTAAATGTTACATTAGCAGAAGAGGCATTAAAAGATCTAATTTCTCCTGAAGATAAAAAACAGGTTACACCAGAATTGATTATTGATGTAATTGCAGAACACTTCAATATTACCTCAGCCGATATTTATTCCGTTAATAAGAGCAGAAATATTGCATTTCCAAGGCAGGTTGCCATGTACTTAAGCCGTAAGCTAACGGATTATTCTCTAGCAGAAATCGGTAAACTGCTAGGTAACAGAGATCATACAACTGTACTTCATGGTATTGACAAAGTTGAAAAAACCATGAAAAAAGATTTAAGCTTACAAAATACAATTGATGTATTAAATAAGAAAATAAACCCTTAAAAAGTTATTTTAAGTATATCATAATTCTTCCACAACCTGTTGTTAGCAGATTGTTATTTTTGTGTTAATTGGCATTGGATAACTCTAAATTTAAACCATATTCCAATATTTTACTTTTGTATAATCTTTTTTCTTTACACATAGTTATCCTTTCAGTAAATCCATAGGCTTTAAGGGATAGGACCACTTATACACAAATTAACAGCCCCTATTACTACTGCTACTAAATGTTAATATATATATCTTTACATACAAATTCGAAGGGAGTTATACACAATTATGAAGATTGTTTGTTCCAAAGGCGATTTATTAAATAGTGTTAATATTGTTTTAAAGGCAGTTCCTACAAGAACTACCATGCCTATATTAGAATGTATTGTTATTGAAGTTAAAAATGAATCCATTAAACTAATAGCCAACGATATGGAATTGGGGATTGAGACTTTAGTTAAAGGAAATATAGAAGAATCCGGAATCATTGCAATTAATGCTAAAGTATTTTCTGAAATTGTTCGAAAATTACCAGATAATGATGTTTCTATTGAGACAGATGCTAATAATATGGCAACTATTATATGTGAAAAATCCAAATTTACAATTTCAGGAAGAAACGCAGATGAATTTCCGTTTTTACCCAATGTAGATAAAAATGATCCTGTTGTTTTATCCCAATTTAATTTAAAAGAAGTAATAAGGCAAACTGTATTTTCTATTTCTGATAACGAAAGCAATAAAATTATGACCGGTGAATTATTTGAAATCAATAATGATAAATTGAGAGTAATATCTTTAGATGGTCATAGAGTATCAATTAGAAAAATTATGTTAAATAATCAATACGAGCATATAAAAGTAATTGTTCCAGGGAAAACTTTAATTGAAGTCAGTAAAATTTTATCAGGGGAAGTTGCTGATGAAGTAAATATATATTTTACAGATAAGCATATTATTTTTGAATTTGATGATACCATAGTATTATCCCGTTTAATTGAGGGAGAATATTACAAAATTGATCAAATGCTATCCAGTGATTATGAAACAAAAGTAAATATTAATAAAAGAGAGTTATTAAACTGTATTGACCGATCTACTCTTTTGGTAAAAGAAACTGATAAGAAACCAATTATTATTAATATCGATGATAAGAAAATGGAATTAAAAATTAATTCCGCTATTGGTTCTATGGACGAAGAAATTGACATAACAAAAGAGGGTAAAGATATACTAATTGGATTTAATCCAAAATTTTTAATAGATGCTTTAAGAGTTATTGACGATGAAGAAGTTGATATTTATTTAATTAATCCCAAAGCACCATGTTTTATCAAAGATAAAGAAGAATCTTATATTTATTTAATTTTACCCGTTAATTTTAATGCCGGGGTATAAAATAAGAGTAAGATGTAAAAATATGTTTAGCAATAGCAAGTTTGAAACTTGCCTTTCATTTGTGGTGCCCGAAAAGAGGCATCATTTCTGAGAGGTTGAAATAAAATAAATCATAGAAAGAATTCCATAAAGCGATTCTTTAGAAGACTGAAAGATATTAAAGCCAGAAAGAATACCGCGATGTGATATGTAATGGGTGCAAAGATGGAAATCATAAAATTGAGAGAAGAATATATAAAATTAGGACAGGCCTTAAAAGCTGCTGGTCTGGTAGAATCTGGTGTAGATGCTAAATTTGTAATTCAGGATGGACTGGTAAAAGTAAACGGAAGTGTTGAATTACAAAGAGGTAAAAAATTATATTCAGGTGATACGGTAGAGTATAATAATCAAACAATAAGAATTGAAAAATAATAGATAGTTGGTGCATTTATGTTTATAAAATCTCTTGAACTGCAAGATTACAGAAACTATGATAGTCTTTCTATGGAATTTCATAATGGTATTAATATTTTGTATGGAGATAATGCACAGGGAAAAACTAACATTTTGGAAGCTATCTATTTATCTGGAACGACAAAATCTCACAGAGGAAGCAAAGATAAAGAAATTATAAAACTGGGTAAAGACCAAGCTCATATCAGAACTTTTGTTGAACGGGATAAGGTTCAGCACAAAATTGATATGCATTTGAAAAAAAACAAACCCAAAGGTGTAGCGATAGATGGAATACCAATTAAAAAGTCCAGTGAATTATTTGGTATTCTTAATTTAATATTTTTTTCTCCAGAAGATTTATCTATAATTAAAAATGGCCCATCGGAAAGAAGAAGATTTATTGATTTAGAATTATGCCAATTGGATAAAGTATATCTCCATAATTTATCTAATTATAATAAAGTGATTACCCAAAGAAATAATTTATTAAAGCAAATCAGTTTTAATAACCAATTAATGGATACACTTAGTATATGGGATATCCAGCTGGTTAAATACGGAACTGAGATAATGAAAAGAAGAGATCTTTTTATTAGACAGTTAAATGAAATTGTCTACGACATACATAGTAAATTATCTGGTGGTAAAGAAGAATTATTTATAAAATATGAATCTAATGTAAACGTAGAAGAATATAGTAAAAAATTAAGTAATTCAGTTAGCAGAGATGTGGCTCAAAAAATTACCAGTGTTGGACCTCATCGGGATGATATATGTTTCTTAATTGGTTCCATTGATATCCGTAAATTTGGTTCACAAGGTCAGCAAAGAACTTCTGCTTTATCTTTAAAACTGGCGGAACTGGAATTGGTCAAGAATATGACTCATGATAATCCCGTTTTATTATTAGATGATGTATTGTCAGAATTAGACAGAAAGAGGCAAAATTATTTGCTTAATAGTATTCATGATATTCAAACCATTATTACTTGTACAGGTTTAGAAGAATTCATTGCAAATAGATTGAAGTATGATACTATTTATAAAGTGGTAAATGGAACAGTAACAAATGAGGATAGTTAATCCATAGAAAATCAGGAGGCAATATATGAGTGCAGAATATGGTGCGGATCAAATCCAGATATTAGAAGGTTTGGAAGCTGTAAGAAAAAGACCAGGTATGTATATTGGTAGTACTGCAGCAAAAGGTTTACATCACTTGGTCTATGAAATTGTGGATAATGCAGTAGACGAAGCTTTGGCTGGATTTTGTGATACAATAACAGTAACCATTAATAAAGATAATTCCATAACAGTAACCGATAATGGACGTGGTATTCCAGTTGGAATTAACCATAAAGCCGGTAAACCTGCTGTAGAAGTTGTCTTTACTATCTTGCATGCCGGCGGAAAGTTTGGCGGCGGGGGATATAAGGTTTCCGGTGGTTTACATGGTGTTGGTGCGTCTGTAGTTAATGCACTGTCAGAGTGGCTGGAGGTATATGTTCATTTAGACGGTAAAATTCATAAGCAAAGATATGAGAGAGGAAAGGTAATGGGACCTCTTGAAGTGATAGGGGAAACAGATATTACCGGAACGAAAGTAATATTTTTACCGGATAAAGATATATTTGAAGAAACCATTTTTGATTATGATATTTTAAAACAAAGATTAAGGGAAATGGCTTTCCTCACAAAAAATCTGAAAATTGTCTTAGAAGATGACAGAGTAGAACCGACAGTAGTAAAAGAATTTCACTATGCCGGTGGAATTAAAGAATATGTGGAATATTTAAACAGGCATAAAGATCCAATATATCCTGAAATTCTATACTGCGAAGGTAAAAAAGATGATGTATATGTTGAAGTTGCCTTGCAGCACAACAATTCTTATACAGAAGGCTGCTATAGTTTTGTAAATAATATTACCACACCGGAAGGGGGTACTCACCTTGCCGGCTTTAAGAATGCTTTGACAAAGACCTTTAATGATTATGCCAGAGGACAAAAGTATTTAAAAGAAAATGAACAGAACTTAGTGGGTGAAGATATTCGTGAAGGATTAACTGCAATTATCAGTATTAAGATATCCGATCCTCAATTTGAAGGACAAACAAAGCAAAAATTAGGAAACAGTGAAGCACGTGGGGCAGTTGATAGTATTGTAAGTGAACAATTAACTTACTTTTTAGAGCAAAATCCCAGCGTTGCAAAAATAATTTGTGAAAAAGCAATTTTAGCACAAAGAGCCAGAGATGCAGCAAGAAAAGCAAGAGATTTAACAAGAAGAAAAACTGCCCTGGAAGGACTTAGTCTTCCTGGAAAACTTGCAGACTGTTCTGACAAAGATCCTAAAAATTGTGAGATATATATAGTTGAGGGTGATTCTGCCGGTGGTTCTGCAAAGACTGCCCGTTCCAGAGCAACTCAGGCTATTTTACCATTAAGAGGTAAAATCTTAAATGTTGAAAAATCAAGACTGGATAAAATATTAGTAAACAATGAAATAAAAGCTATGATAACTGCTTTTGGTACAGGAATATCCGATGATTTTGATATTTCAAAATTAAGATATCATAAAATCATTATTATGACAGATGCAGATGTGGATGGTGCACATATTAGTACATTGCTGCTTACATTCCTTTATCGCTTTATGCCGGAATTAATTAAACAGGGGCATGTTTATCTGGCTCAGCCACCGTTATTTAAAGTTGAAAAAAACAAAATGTTGAAATATGTATATAGCCCTGAGGAATTAGACAGTGTATTAACGGAATGGGGAAGAGACGGCAACAATAAAATCCAACGTTATAAAGGTCTTGGTGAAATGGATGCGGAACAGCTTTGGGAAACAACGATGGACCCAGAAAGAAGAGTACTTCTTCGTGTAACCATTGATGAAGAAGAATCCTCAGAAATTGATATGACCTTTACCACTTTAATGGGTGATAAAGTTGAGCCAAGACGTGAATTCATTGAAGCAAATGCTAAGTATGTTAAGAATTTAGACATTTAACTTTAATATAATCTCAGTTTGTTGATAAAAGTTATGTTTTTATATATATATGTGAATAAAATCAACGTATAAAGCATTATATTTGTAAATAGCAGTAAAAATCGAAAAATTTCAAAAAAAATCTCCATCTTCGCCGAAGGCGAAGATGGTCTATAAGACAAACAAGTTTGACGATTGGATAGATGGAGGAAAATAAATGGACGAGAAAATCTTTGACAAAGTTCATGAGGTTGATCTGAAAAAGACAATGGAAACATCATATATTGATTATGCCATGTCTGTTATAGCAGCCCGTGCGCTTCCCGACGTAAGAGATGGTCTGAAACCGGTACAAAGAAGAATATTATATGCAATGATAGAATTAAACAATGGTCCTGACAAACCACACCGTAAATGTGCGCGTATTGTCGGTGATACAATGGGTAAATATCACCCTCATGGTGATAGTTCTATTTACGAAGCATTGGTAAAATTAGCACAGGATTTCTCAACAAGATATCCATTAATAGATGGTCATGGCAATTTCGGTTCTGTTGATGGAGACGGAGCTGCGGCTATGCGTTATACGGAAGCCCGCTTAAGTAAAATATCTATGGAAATGCTGTCTGATATTAACAAGGATACCGTAGATTTTACTCCTAACTTTGATGAAACAGAGAAAGAACCAAGAGTACTTCCATCCAGATATCCAAATCTTTTAGTTAATGGTACTTCCGGTATAGCAGTTGGTATGGCAACCAACATTCCCCCTCATAACCTGAGAGAGATTAGTAATGCTGTCTTAAAAATGATTGATAACCGCATTGAAGAAGACAGAGAAACTTCCATGGAAGAACTATTAGAAATTGTAAAAGGACCGGATTTTCCAACTGGTGCAACTATTTTAGGAACCAGGGGAATAGATGAAGCATACCGTACCGGACGTGGAAAGATTAAAGTACGTGCAGTTACGGATATTGAGGCAATGGCAAATGGTAAGAATCGTATTATTGTAACGGAATTACCATACATGGTTAATAAAGCAAGATTAATTGAAAAAATTGCTGAACTGATTAAAGATAAAAAAATTGATGGAATTACAGAATTAAGAGATGAATCCGACCGTACTGGTATGAGAATCTGTATTGAGCTTCGTAGGGATGTTAATGCAAACGTAATATTAAATCAATTATATAAACATACTCAGATGCAGGATACTTTTGGTGTTATTATGCTGGCTTTAGTCGACAATGAGCCAAGAGTTTTAAATCTTCATGAAATGCTAAAATATTATATACTGCATCAGGAAGAAGTTGTAACAAGAAGGACACAATACGATTTAAATAAAGCAGAAGAAAGAGCCCATATATTACAAGGCTTATTAATTGCATTAGATAATATTGATGAGGTTATTAATATTATAAGATCTTCCCAAAATGGTAATATAGCAAAGTCCAGATTAATTGAGAGATTTGCCTTATCAGATGTGCAGGCTCAGGCCATTATAGATATGAGACTTCGTGCTTTAACAGGTCTGGAAAGAGAAAAACTGGAGAACGAGTTTGCGGAATTGACTGCAAAAATAGAGGAATACAAAGCTATCTTAGCTGATATTAAGAAATTACTTGGAGTAATTAAGGATGAACTTATTATTATCCGTGATAAATACGGCGATGATAGAAGAACTTCAATTGGATTTGACGAGTATGATATATCCATGGAGGATTTAATTCCAGTTGAAAATACCGTTATCGCAATGACACGATTAGGCTACATAAAGAGAATGACTGTAGATAATTTTAAGAGCCAGCATCGCGGCGGTAAAGGTATCAAGGGAATGCATACCATTGATGAAGACTTTATTGAAGATTTATTAATGACAACAACTCATCATTATATCATGTTCTTTACTAACAAAGGCCGTGTATACCGTTTGAAAGCATATGAAATTCCTGAATCCGGAAGAACAGCAAGAGGAACAGCAATTATCAATCTTCTTCAGTTAGTACCGGAAGAAAGAATAACAGCCATAATACCATTGAAAGAATATCAGGAAAATAAATTTTTATTTATGGCCACCAGAAAAGGTATCGTTAAAAAGACACCGATTAAAGATTATGAAAATATTCGTAAATCAGGATTACAGGCAATTAATTTAAGGGAAGATGATGAATTAATTGAAGTAAAAGCAACCAATAATCAAAAAGATATTATTCTAGTTACGAAACATGGACAATGTATCCGTTTTAATGAAAGAGACGTAAGAGCAACGGGACGTACTTCCATGGGTGTAATCGGTATGAACCTGGAAGATAATGATGAAATTATTGGAATGCAGATTCATACACAAGGAGAAGACCTGCTGTTTGTTTCTGAATATGGTATGGGTAAACGTACTCTGATGGATGAATTCTCTGTACAAAGAAGAGGCGGAAAAGGTGTTAAATGTTATAAGATTACCGATAAGACAGGTTATGTTGTAGGTGTGAAAGCCGTAAATGAAGATAATGAAATTATGATTATTACCACCGAAGGTATTATAATTCGTTTAATGGTAAGTGATATTTCAATCCTAGGAAGAATTACTTCCGGTGTTAAGCTGATTAATATGGATACTGATATTAAGGTTGCAAGCATCGCAAAGGTTAAAGAAAGCAATGAACAAAAATCTGACGAAGAAGTAATTAAACAATTAGAACAAGAACTGGAAGAATCTGAAATTGAAGGTGAAAGTGTTCCGGAAGAAGATTACGATTTTGAAGAGACAGATACTGAAATAGTAAACGAAGATGAAAGATCGGATGAGGACAAAAATATTTAATTTAAAAGTAAGTTCCGTTCTTTATAGAAAAAAATAATAGATCCATACTCTTGAAGGTTATTTTATGGATTTGAGTCAATAGTTGAGGTGGAATCCTTTGAATTCCACCTCATTATTTTATTTACGAGAGGATTATCAAAGAATATGCTTCTTAATATTTGTTAGTAAAGAATTCTAGAATACTATAGATTTGTTGTTTGTTAGTAAATGCACAGAAATGTGGATATAATTCAAAAAAATATAAACTTATGTGGATTTATAATAATTATAATAGCAGTAAAGCATTAATAGGGTTGGTATTTAAGAGTTTTTTTGAATGAAACATTGATTTGTATGATATTCAATACTAATAAATAAATATTTATTTACATAAATGGATGGAAATAGTATGATGTATTTAAGAAATTTTCTGCAGCCATAAAGGATGGAAGAATAGGTTGAAAACTTTTTGACCTGCAATTTGTGCGACCGCACAAAATTACCATTGTTATTAAAAGGCGCTAAAGCGCTGGAATTGAGGTTAGGATGAGAATTATAAATACTGATACAATAACAGCAAACATAAAGGAAATGTGCATTGAGGCTAATTATCAATTATCGGAAGATATGAAATGCGGCATTCATAACGCATATGATTCAGAACGTTCTCTTTTAGGAAAACAAATACTGAGTCAATTAAAAGAAAATATGGAAATTGCCAAAACAGAAAATATTCCAATATGCCAGGATACCGGAATGGCAATTGTATTTATAAAACTGGGGCAGGATATCCATGTAGAGGGAATGCCATTAGAACAAGCAATCAATGAGGGAATAAGAGAAGGATATAAAGAAGGTTACTTAAGAAAGTCCATAGTAGGAGATCCCTTAACCAGAAATAATACGAACGATAATACTCCAGGCGTAATCCACTATGAGATAATTCCAGGTGACAAAATGGAAATTACAGTGGCTCCAAAAGGATTTGGCAGCGAAAATATGAGTAGAATATATATGCTAAAACCTGCCGATGGTGTAGAAGGAGTTAAGAATGCAGTTTTGGAAACTGTAAAATTAGCGGGGCCAAATGCTTGTCCTCCAATAATAGTAGGCGTTGGTATTGGAGGAGATTTTGAAAAATGTGCTATACTTGCTAAGAAGGCATTAACAAGAAATATAAACGAACATTCTAATATTGATCACATAAAAAATCTAGAAATAGAATTATTGGATCAAATTAATAAATTAGGTATTGGACCGGCAGGACTTGGAGGAACCAATACGGCCTTAGGGGTAAATATTGAAACATATCCTACTCATATTGCTGGATTACCGGTAGCTATTAATATTTGCTGTCATGTTAATCGTCATATAACAAGAATTATTTAAAGAATATGATTCTAGTAGATAAATAATCGTACATATTTAGGCGGGATACAGTATAAAACAATAGAATTTAAGAAAACAACGTTATTAAAATGAAATTTATAAAGAATACTTTATCAAAAAGAATATGTTATCAACATATTTATGAAAAAGAAATGGTATTTGTGGATAATAAAATTATTTTGGAGGCGGGACGTGGATAAGTATATTACAACACCACTTAATGAAAGTATAATAAATAATTTAAATGCCGGTGATTACGTATATATTACCGGAACTATATATAGTGCCAGAGATGCTGCTCATAAGAGAATGTATGAAAGTATATTGAAAGGTGAGGAAATACCTTTTGATATTAAAAATAGTATAGTATATTATCTAGGTCCTACACCTGAAAGGGAGGGGCAAGTTATTGGATCTGCAGGTCCTACTACAAGCAGCCGTATGGATAAGTATACACCATTGCTAATGGAGCATGGTTTAAAAGGAATGATAGGAAAAGGAAAAAGAAGCGGGGAAGTAATAGACAGCATTATAAAATATAAGGGAGTATATTTAGCAGCAGTAGGTGGAGCAGGAGCATTGTTATCAAAAAAAATTATTCGTTCAAAAATAATTGGATATGAGGAATTAGGTACAGAAGCTATCAGAGAGATGTATGTAGAAGAGTTTCCGACTATCGTAGTAATAGATAGCAAAGGAAATAATTTATATGAAACGGCAGTAAAAGAATTTTCTTGTTAACGTTTTAGATTAAGGGTCTATTATTAAGGTTTATTTTGCTAAGAAATAAGAATATATATTCCAGATTATTGTAATACTATAATAAGATGGCAATACTAATACTAATTTTATGCCTTAAAACTATTTATATGCATAAAATAACATAAAAAAGCTAAAATAGTTTCAGAAAGTTGTTGACAAATGTTTTTTCATTTGCTATACTAACTAATGCGTCTGACGGGAACGTCAGTAAGCTAATTAAATATGTGAATGATAAGTTCAGATGTTGGAGAAATACTCAAGAGGCTGAAGAGGCGCCCCTGCTAAGGGTGTAGGTCGCTCACGCGGCGCGAGGGTTCAAATCCCTCTTTCTCCGTTTGGTTCTTTCACATATAAGACGGTATAAAAACATCTGATTAATACAGATGCAATTGATACTAAATAAAAAAAATAATTTAAAAAATGCTTGACAATGAAATGCTCGTGTGATAGAATGATTTCTGCTGGCGCGAGAACAGGTAGTCAGCAAAAGACCTTGAACATTGATAACTGAACAGTGAAACAACCCTGAAAATTCTAATAAAATTT
>NZ_DAMAUC010000043.1:0-20250 GCF_032079385.1 Anaerocolumna sp. | reverse complement strand
AGAGCAGCTGACTTGTAATCAGCAGGTTATCGGTTCAAGTCCGATCGTCGGCTTTTGGACCTTTAGCTCAGTTGGTTAGAGCAACCGGCTCATAACCGGTCGGTCCGGGGTTCAAGTCCCTGAAGGTCCACTTTATTTAATATGGCCTAGTGGCTCAGTTGGTTAGAGCGCCGCCCTGTCACGGCGGAGGTCGAGGGTTCGAGTCCCTTCTGGGTCGTTTCTTTAGAGATAAAGAATGACAATAATATTTATATTCCCATGGGATCTTAGCTCAGCTGGGAGAGCATCTGCCTTACAAGCAGAGGGTCACAGGTTCGAGCCCTGTAGGTCCCATTGAACTTTTAAAGTTCTAAGAATGCCGGCGTGGCGGAACAGGCAGACGCACAGGACTTAAAATCCTGCGGGACTAATCTCCCGTACCGGTTCGATTCCGGTCGCCGGCATTTGGTTTTATCAATAACAATTAAATTGTTATACATGTGCGTTTAGCTCAGCTGGATAGAGCGTCTGGCTACGGACCAGAAGGTCGGGAGTTCGAATCTTCTAACGCACGTTTATGTGTGTTTATGCACGGTCGTGTTCATTTATGCACAAAAATGTTTGGGTAAAGGCTTGAATGCAGTTTGTATTTAAGCTTTTTTTGTTATATAAATCTTTATGCAAATTAATGAAACTTTAATATTTCATCTATTTACTCAAATAATAACATATGTTAGAATATTTCTTAATTTTAAGACTAAGTAAGTATGCTATAATATTCTTGTTTATATTTACTTTATTTGTTGATCTTAAAAATTGCATCTAATTACAAGAGAAGAACCCTCGTACCCAATTAATACTCAGAAATGAATTAAAATAGATTATTAATGTGTACTTTGGGCATCTTTTATTGTTAGGTAATTCAAAGAATAGGAGTTAAAAATGTCAAAAAACGAATTTTTAGAATTATTAAGGGCTGCATTATCAGGAGAAATTCCAGACCTGGAAATAGAAAGTAATATGAAATATTATGAAGAATATATACGAACAGAGGGCTATAAAACTTCAGAAGAAGAAGTTGTTAATCAGCTTGGTGATCCCAGATTAATTGCTAAAACAATTATTGATACTTATCAATTATCACATGATTCAATGTTTCATAATGCAAATAGGAACAAAGGCTTTTATGATACGGAGGGTGCTTATAATAATAAGTATGAAGGTTATAAAGATGATTATAATTATGATGGCAATTATAATAAGAGTAAGGGTTCCAGTGGCCGAAATTTTAGCTTTCATGTAAATACCTCTCTAACTTGGATACAAAAGGCTTTAATTATTGCAATTATTGTTTTATTAGTTATTGTACTGATTTTTGTAGGTGGAGTTCTACTAAATATTTTGTTTACCGTTGCGATACCGCTTTTATTTATATATATAGTATATAGAATTATTAAAGAGGCAATGAAGTAACGAATGAAATTATTGATATAAATAGTGATGATTTGTTTCAATTCCTTCTTTAAATAATAATGGTTCTTATATTCTTTTCTTTACTTATTACCTGGCAATTGGTATAATTTACTTAAAGAAAACTGAATAGAGATAAGAAGCACTATTACTTAAGGAGGAATATTTATGATAAAAGCAATTGATATTATGAATACAAAAGTTTTAAGTATTGGCCCTAACGCAACTGTGGAGGAGGCTGTTAAAATATTTTCTCAGAACAAAATTAGTGGTTTGCCGGTAGTAGATGATAGCAACAAATTGATTGGTATATTAACAGAGAGAGATATAGTTGTATTCTCAAGTGATTTACATGTAATACCTCTTATCAGCTCTTCAAACTGGATATCTCCTTATACAGATGTTTCAAAAATCAGCTCCTCAAAACGTGGATATGACTTAATATCCAAAACTGAGGTAGAAAAAGTTATGACCAAAAAGTTATATGATGTTACCGGGGATGCTTCCTGGCATGAAATAGTTAAGATTATGAAGAGTGGAAAAATTAATCACATCCCAGTAGTAGATAATGGAAGAAAACTGATTGGTATTATTACAAGAACAGACATGCTTAATTATATTGCAGAACATGGAATATCAGAGCAGTGAAATCTAAATATCAAATATATCTAATTTTAAAATATAATATATAATATAAAGTATGTAATATAAACTTATAATATAAAACTTATAATATAAAACTTATAATATAAAACATGTAATATAAAACATGTAATACAAGACATGTAATACAAAACATGTAATATAAAGCGTATAATATAAAGCGTATAATATAAAGCTATAAATAAATATATAATATAAAGCATGTAATATAAAATATGAATATCTGAAAAATATATAGGACGATTTCTCTTTTTGAAGAAATCGTCCTAATTTTTTAAATTTATAGATATCTATAATACTGCATGCATTGTAATACCATCTTCATATACAGCTTTTATATCAAAGCCCACACTTTTGTATAGCCTTTGTGCAGCTATGTTGAATCGGTTTACACCAATTTCGAGCTCTTTTGCACCTTGGTCTTTTAAGTATTCAACTGCCCACTGCATCATAATCTTTCCATAGCCTCTGCTTTGATAACGTTTGTCTATCTGAACAATGCTGATATAGTAATGTTCCTTTTTCTTGTCGATATCAAGGATTAAAAGACCAATTACCCGTTCCCCTTCCATCTCTGCAAATGCCTGATAATTTTTATAAGCCAAACACATGGCGATGGAAGATTTGGCATCTAAGACATATTCATTTTGTTCAGGTTCTACTTTAATGTTAAGGGCATTCCAAAGGTTCTTCTTATTGATACGAACCATTTTTGGATTCGACGGATAAGTGAACAATCCTTCTATTTCTTCCCGTGCTTCTTTTCTAAAATGGTTCCATATACCGCCTTCATTGGACAATATTAATTCTTCATTTTGGAGATTACCATAGCAAAGGCCACTTTGCTGATTAAAATAAACCATAAATACATAGCCTGCAAAATCAATTTGACTACATGCAATGCCATTGGAATTCTGAACACAGATACCATTTCCTTCAGAATCGTATTTTAGCATAGAGTTCCATGCTTTATCTGACAGTAATTTAGCCTCTGCCAATCCATTTAATAATTTACAAAGATCATCAAAGTCAGTAGTAAATATACCCTCAACATGATAGTCTATCGGAACTCTAATAAGCTCTTTTGTCCGATAAGATACATAAGAAACCGTATTGGCATGATATCCGCCCATAGTAGAGCCCATACCAAGAGGTTCAAATATATGCTTTTTTTCATATTCATATAAAGACATACCGGTAATTCGTTCTATTATTTCACCTAAGAAGATCCAATTGGTTTCAGAGCCATCCTCATTGGTACCAGGCTCAAAATCCAATTCTTGCTCCCCGATTAAGGATAATACCTGTTTAAAGCTTCTATTGGTATACAATGCTTTTGTTTCAATATAGGTTCTGTCTGTAACAGGAAGCTCCATATGTTCTTTACTTTCATTCAAATCGATCATTAATTTGCCATAAAAGAAATCAGGTATTCCCGAATTATACTTTACAAGATTCTTGATGGTGATTTTATTACCGTATTTATATTCCGGGATATAGCAGGAAAGTTTATCAGTTAATTTTATTTTTTTATTATCTATCAATTTCATGAGACAAATTCCTAGTAAGAGCTCACTATGAGTATGAAAGGAATAGGTACAGTCTTTAGCAGTCGGAATACCGAAATCCCTGTCTGCATAACCGTATATATTCTTATGTAAGATCTCTCCCTTCTTTGAAACAACATAGCCGCCGGAAATATCCCATTTTTGAGCAATCTCATCAATTCTGGATGAAAAATTTTTGCTATTGGAATTCATAAATACCCCTTTCTCCTTGCTTTTCTATACTTATCTCGATTATAAAAGTTCTAGAAAATCTTACAAAGAGCTTGAATTTAGAGCTCTTTGTGAGTATTTTTTAGTAAGGTTTTATTATGAGATTAGTATTATTTCTATATTCCGCGCTTCAAGATGCAGATAAATAAAAAAAGGCATAGGCATCATCTGCCTACACCTTTCCCCAGCATAAATAGTATGTTATGGAGTAACACCTTGACACGGAGATATAAGTACAGCATGATACAAAATATTATTAGTATTCAAAAAATCTAAAGTATATTTGATATTCATTTTTATACCTCCTTCCATTCATTTTTTATATTATATCAAAGGTAATTATAAAAGTCAAATAATAGAAAAAAGAAGAAAAATTCTGTGAACAGTAATTGAAAATATTCCGACTTACCACATTTGAAAATGTCTCATTTATGCCGAGAAAACTTGGGATAATGAGTAAATCTTTAGATATGCTTATTGCTCCAGATGGCTGTTCACTGTATTTATTGGCATCTGGGCATCTAATTGGGTCTCTAAGAGTTAGAGGCTCGTTGTCAACAAGGAAATTGGAATAAATGGGACATCTTTATTTCTAATTAAACTGTCCAATTTTTTCGGACAAATATAGGGCAATAGTGTACAAATATTAGACATTTGCTGTAAAAAACTCAGAATAGCCATATTATTTATTAATAAATGACATGGCTTTATTATTGCATCAAATAAGCAATATCACAAAACAATAAAATAATCAACAAAAATAGGATTAAAATATACACAAAAAGTATAGACAATAATTGTTTAAAATGTGCATATTGACAATTGGAATAACATATATTATTATATCCATATAAACATGAAAGGTGATTCATATCTCATATATTCACAATTGCTTTGCAGCTTGAAGTTAATTAGGAATGTAAGCTGTATTAAGTAGTTCAAAACCAATTATCATAGTGATAGCACAGGAGGGAAGTTACAAAGTGAAAAGAGTATTTATAGTAAGTGCAAAAAGAACACCCATTGGAAGCTTTCTAGGAAGTTTGAAAAATACTTCAGCATCTGATTTAGGTGCCGTATTAGTAAAAAATATTATTACAGAGACAAAAATTAATCCTGCTGATATTGATGAAGTTATAGTCGGAAACATTCTTCCGGCAGGGCAAGGTCAGGGCGTAGCCAGACAAGTAGCATTAAAAGGCGGTGTACCTATGGAAGTACCGGCTTATAGTCTTAATATAGCCTGCGGCAGCGGAATGAAAGCAGTTATGAATGCATTAACCTCTATCCGGGCAGGATACAGTAATCTTGTTATTGCCGGCGGTGTAGAATCTATGAGTGGTTCTCCTTATCTTCTGCCTGCTGATACAAGAACTGGTCATAAGATGGGAGATTTTAAAGTAATTGATCATATGATCCATGACGCCCTAACCGATGCATTTGATGATATACATATGGGAATTACAGCAGAGAATATTGCAGAAAAGTACGGAATAACAAGAGAGAAGCAGGATGCATTTGCAGCAGAGTCACAAAGAAAAGCCATCGAAGCCATTGATGAAGGAAGATTTAAAGAGGAAATTGTTCCTGTCACCGTAAAAATCGGTAAGGAAGAAGTAGCTTTTGATACGGATGAATATCCAAACAGAAAAACAAATCTTGAGAAACTCGGTAAATTAAGACCTGCATTTAAAAAAGATGGAAGTGTAACAGCCGGTAATGCTTCAGGAATAAATGACGGAGGAAGTATGATGCTTATTGCCAGCGAAGAGGCATTAGAGAAATACAATCTTACTCCAATAGCAGAAATTATTGGGATCGGACAGGGTGGTGTGGATCCGAAAGTTATGGGACTGGGACCTACTCCAGCTATAAGACATGCATTAAAAGATGCAAACCTAAGTCTGAAAGATATAGATGTATTAGAGTTAAATGAAGCCTTTGCAGCACAATCCCTTGGTGTGGTACATGAATTATCTTTAGAACATGGAATGTCAGAACAAGAGATACTTAATAAAACCAATCCAAATGGTGGTGCAATCGCTCTTGGACATCCGGTTGGGGCAAGCGGCAACAGAATTATGGTTACATTACTACATGAAATGAAGAAAGAACAATTAGGTTTAGCTTCCCTTTGTATCGGTGGTGGAATGGGGACGGCTGTAATCTTGAAGAGAATATAACATTTTAAAGGAGGATATATAAGATGAGATTAGAGAATAAGGTGGCAATTGTAACTGGCGGTGCCAGAGGTTTAGGCCAAGCTATGGCTGAGTTATTTGCAAAAGAAGGTGCAAAGGTTATAGCTGCTGATATGGGGGATTTAGGTTATAGCAATCCTAATGTGGAAGGTTATAAATTAAATGTTGCCAATGGGGAAGATTGCAAAGTATTCTTTGATTATGTAATAGAGAAGTACGGGAAAATAGATATTTTAGTTAACAATGCCGGTATTACAAGAGACTCTTTAACAAGAAAAATGACAGATGATCAATGGAATTTAGTTCTTGATGTTAATTTAAAAGGGGTATTTAATCTGACAAGATATGTAGGACCTCAAATGCAGTCACAGGGGGGCGGTTCCATTATTAACATTTCCTCCGTTGTTGGCGAATTCGGTAACATTGGTCAGGCTAACTACGCGGCAACAAAAGCCGGTGTTATTGGTTTAACAAAAACCTGGGCAAAAGAATTTGCATTAAAAGGTGGAAATGTAAGGGTAAATGCCATTGCTCCAGGATATACAATGACAGATATTTTAAAAACTGTTCCTCAGGATCTTCTGGATGGATTCGCAAAGCAGACTATGCTTGGAAGATTAGGACAACCGGAAGAGATTGCATATCCTGCATTATTCCTTGCATCTGATGAGGCCTCTTATATAACCGGACACGTATTAAGCGTAAATGGCGGTATGAGATTATAATGGTCCATTTGGAACATATCACATTATAAAAGGGAAGGACAAAAACATGTCAGTGAATGTTGGTATTGTAGGTACTGGTATTTATTTACCAGATAATTATATGACTGCTAAGGAGATTTCAGAGGCAACCAATGGTGTATGGTCCGAAGAGGCGGTTATTAGTAAACTTGGTGTAAAGAAAAAAATCATCCCCGGTCAGAATGACGGAACTCAGGAAATGGGTGTAAAAGCTGCTCTTGATTGTTTAAAGAATACAGGTGTAAAGCCGGAAGAAATTGATGTTGTACTCTGTATCGGTGAAGAATGGAAGGAGTATCCTCTAACCACATCAGCTTTGTATATTATAGGACAGATCGGTGCAGTAAATGCATGGGGTATTGATGTGCAGAACAGATGCTGTACAACAATTGGTGCAATGAAAATTGCAAGAGATATGCTGGTAGCAGATGATAAAATTCATACCGTAATGGTTGTAGGCGGTTACCGTAACGGAGATTTTGTAGATTATACAGATAAGAATATGTCTATGATGTATAACCTTGGCGCCGGCGGAGGGGCTATTCTCCTGAAAAAGAATTATGGCAGGAATCTTTTGTTAGGCTCCCATATTATAGCAGATGGCTCTTTGGCAAGAGCAGCAGGCGTTGAACTTGGCGGAATCAATAATCCAATTACAAAGGATAATTACGAAGAAGCATTTAAATCCTTAAGATTAATGGATCCCGTAGGAATGAAGAATAGATTGAATGAAGTATCTATGCCAAACTGGTATAAATGTATTGACGTAGCTTTTGAAGAGGCTGGACTTTCCAAGAGCCAGCTGGATTATCTGGCAATTTTACATATTAAACGTTCCGGTCATATGGAAATGTTAAATACTTTGAATCTAAGAGAGGATCAGAGTGTTTATTTAGAAGATTACGGACATATTGGACAGATTGACCAAATATTATCCTTACATCTTGCATTACAACAAGGAAAAGTGAAAGATAGCTCTGTAGTGGCAATGATTGCAGCCGGTATCGGCTATGTGTGGGCTGCCAACGTAATTAAATGGGGTGTTTAAATGAGCATATTAATTCAAATACTATTGAACAGCTTAGAGACCGGTGGAATTTATGCACTGGCTGCATTGGGTATTATACTTATATTTAGGACATCCAATACTACAAACTATGCACAGGGTACTATCAGTATGTTTAATGCATTTGTGGCAACTTACATAATAATCGGTACAGGACTTCCAGCATGGTTAGTAGCAATACTTGGAATGTTAAGCGCATTTGTTGTAGGCGTACTTGTGGATAGGATTGTAATATCAAAAGCGATTAAGGTACATCCGGTATCAAAGCAGATTATAACCTTAGGTCTTATTATGATATTTCTTGGAGTTGCACCAATGATATTTGGTACGGATCCACTTCAGTATCCAAGGTTTATCTATGGAAGTCATAAAATAGCAGATGCAACTATTTCCTATAATGCAATTGTTAACATTATAGTTGGATTTGTAATTATGCTTGTATTATTCTTTATGCTTCAAAAGAGTAAGTGGGGGTTATCTGTAAGAGCAACATCATCAAATGATATCGTTGCAAGAATGATGGGCATTCCTACACCCTTAATTACAATGGGATCATGGGCTATTGCAGCAGCCCTGGGAACATTAGCAGCCTTAATGCTTGCTCCGACTACGAGTGTTAATCTTTCCATGATGGATGGTGTGCAGGTAATTGCGTTGTTATCATGTGTTTTAGGAGGTTTTCAAACTTTCTACGGACCCGTTGTTGCAGCATATTTAATAGGTATCGCAAGTAACTTGATTTCCTTTTATATATCATCAATTTGGAGTGATTCCATACTTTATTTATTAATACTGGCAGTCATACTTTTTAAGCCAAATGGTTTATTTGGTAAGAAAATCGTTAAAAAAGTATAGGAGGAATAGACTTTGGAAAAGAGAGAAAAACAACCGATTGCAAAAATGAAAAAGAGCAATCCAGGAAGAAATTATATACTCTTTGGAATCGTACTTTTATTACTTCCTGTACTGGTGGAGTTTGGAATTGTGCAATATTCCTACATAACTATTATCGCAAGTATACTAATATATTCCATCGTATCTTTAGGGTTAAATTTACTGGTTGGATATTCCGGATTAGTATCCTTAGGTACAGCAGGGTTTATGGGACTTGGTACATATTTGGCAGCTTATTTTACAGCAGACTTAAAGTTACCCTTTGAGATTTCTTTAATTATCTCTGTGGCAATTCCAATGGTAATTGGAGTGATTACCGGACTAATTTCTTTAAGAATTGAAGGTTATTATTTGGCTATTGCAACACTTGCCATATCAGAAATTCTTCGTAAAGTGTTTGTTGAGTTTGAATTCGTAACCAATGGATTTTCAGGAAAAAGTGCCGGTTATCCAAAGCTTTTAGGATTCTTTCAACTGGATAGAAATTTAACTTATGTATTAGTTGTAGTAGTTTTAGTTTTGGTTATGCTCATTACCCATAACTTTGTAAACAGTTATACTGGAAGGGCTCTCTCAACCATGAGGGGCAGTGAAGCAGCAGCACAGGCAATGGGAATTAATATCTATCGGTACAGGCTTCTTGCATTTGCAGTAGCGGTTGGATATGCAGCTTTAGGCGGTGTTATGTATATGCATTTTGTTAAATATACATATCCAAATACATGGACATTGGCATTCTCACTGAATATTTTAGCAGTAATTATCATTGGCGGCATAAGGTCCATACCTGGAACAATAGTTGGCTCCTTTGTTGTATTTGGTGTACCGGATCTCATTCTTAAAAAGCTGCCAATCATTGGTGAAATAGATGGTATGGCTTATATCTTTAATGGTTTATTGATTATCATAATCATACTATTCTATCCAATGGGACTTGTACATTTATGGAACGATATTAAGAGAAAACTTTTTGCAGGAAAGAGAAAGGGTGAGTGAATCGTATGGCATTAAACAGTAACGAGATTAATGGTAAGGATACTATCGGTAAAAACACCATTGGTAAAGATACCATTCTAAAAATAGAAGACCTTTCTATAGCCTTTGGCGGATTAAAAGCGGTAGATTCACTATCCTTTGATATTAAAGAAAAAGAGATTTTCGGATTAATAGGACCAAATGGTGCAGGGAAAACCACAGTGTTTAACTGTATTACACAGTTTTATAAACCGGATAGGGGAACTGTATTATTCAGAGATAATAAAAATCAGGTGGAAGATTTAGTTGGTAAAAAACCACATGAGATTATTAAAAAAGGTCTTGTGAGAACCTTTCAAAATGTGGAATTAGTGAAAGAATTGTCTCTGGTGGATAATGTTCTTGTAGGATCCCACATTGAGTTTCAGGCCTCACTTATCAGCCAAATACTTAAACTTCCCAAAGCAAGAAAGGAAGAAGCAAAGTATAGAGAGAAGGCAGAAGAAGTACTGAACCATATGGGATTGTATCACATAAAAGATCAGCTTGTAGCTGGCCAGCCATATGGTGTACTTAAAAAAATAGAACTGGCACGTACTCTTATGTGTGAGCCTAAATTAATCATCCTTGATGAACCTGCCGCCGGTTTAAATGACTCCGAAACATTAGCACTTATTGAGATGGTAAGAGAAATTAAAGATAAATTTAATTGTTCCATACTTTTAGTAGAACATGATATGAGGTTTGTTACGGACCTTTGTGACAGAATTTGTGCTATTTCCTTTGGAAAGCTGCTGGCTATAGGAACACCTGGCGAGATACAGGCAAACGAGGGAGTACAGGCAGCTTATCTGGGAAAGGGGGATGAATAATGTCAGGTGCCGCATTAAGTATCAAAGGCCTTAAAGTAAATTATGGCAGTATCGAGGCCTTAAAAGGCATTGATATGAATGTTAAACAGGGAGAAATCGTTGCGATATTAGGATCCAACGGTGCTGGTAAAACCACTACTTTAAGAAAGATATCCGGCGTGTTGGAAGCTTCCGGTGGAACACTGGAGTTTCTTGGTCACGATATTACTAAAATGCAATCCAATAAAATTGCTAAACTTGGTATTATACAATCTCCGGAAGGAAGACAGGTATTTAGAGATCTTACTGTGGAAGAGAATTTAATGACAGGAGCCTATACCGTAAAAAGTAAAAAAACAATACAAAATAATTTTGAGAGAGTGTATCATTATTTCCCCGTACTAAAAGAACGTAAGAATCAAATAGCATCTACACTCTCAGGGGGCGAGCAGCAAATGCTTGCAATTGGAAGGGCACTAATGGGAAGTCCGAAGCTTTTATTATTAGATGAACCATCTTTGGGACTTGCACCTTTAATAGTAAAAAGTATTTTTGAAATCATTAAAGAAATTAGAGAGGACGGAACCACAGTGTTAATTGTAGAGCAAAATGCTCTTCAAACTTTGAAAATCGCAGATTATGCTTATGTACTTGAAGTTGGCAAGATTACAATGGAGGGCAGTGCAGAGGAATTAAGTAATAATCCTCAGCTGATTGAAGCATATCTGGGAGGCAAAAAATAAAAACGTAAAGGGGGATTTACAGTTTTATGAAAAAGGCTTTATCACTAGTTTTAGTACTTTCTATGCTCGTTTTAGCTCTGACCGGATGCGGTAAGAAAGGTAAAGCGGCACAAGGTGTTGCCGAAACAGTCATTAAAGTAGGTAATGCTGCAGCAACTTCAGGCAAATATGCAGCAATCGGTACACCATTTAATTCAGGTATTCAAGCCTATTTAGAGAAGGTAAATAGCGAAGGTGGAATCGATGGCAAAAAAATTCAATTTGTACATTATGATGATGAATTTGACCCGGTAAAGGGTAAAGCAATGACAGAAAGTTTAATTAACGATGATAAGGTATTTGCAATTCTCGGACATTTTGGTACTCCAACGGTAGGAGCAACACTGGATTTACTAAAAGAATCCGGCATACCCACAGTACACTTTGCAACCGGAATCGGTGCTCTTTATAATGAAGAGGCAACTTCTGCGGAAAAAGGAAAAGGCTTATTTCCAATTCAGCCTATTTACATAACAGAAGGTAGACTTATGGTTGCCAGAGCAATCGAAATGCACCAGGCTAAGAAAATCGGTGTAATTTATACAAACGATGATGCAGGAAAAGACATTTTAGAAGGTGTGGAAAATCAGATTGCTAAACTTGGGAGTGAATATACCGTAGTAAAGGAACAGATCAATCCGGATGCTACTGATGTTAGTTCTGCGGCATTAAAGCTAAAAGAAGAGAACGTGGATGCAGTGGTTGCGGCAGCCATTCAGGCAACCTATCCAACTATTATTAAAGGCCTTATTGCTCAAGGTGTAAGTAAGCCCGTATACACATCATATGTTAATGCGGACCCTGTTACAATCTCTAACTTCGCAGCAGACTATTCTAAGTTAACAGAAAAATTCCCTGTTTATGCTTTAACCTGGGTAGACCGTAATAAAGAAGCAGAAGTAAAAGAATTCCAAGATGCCATTACAGAATTTGGCACTCCGGAATATGTCGACAATGTACATGCAATGACCGGATGGATAGCAGCGAATATCTTTGTGGAAGGCCTTAGAAGATGTGAAGGTGATTATACCTGGGAAAAGTTCATGGATACTATGGAAAAGGATAAATTTCAGAATCCATTAGGAGGTATCTTGAATTTTGCAGACGGTCAAAGACTTGGTACACAATCCATGTCCGTATCACAGGTCACAGAAGACGCTCTGGGGTGGGAAACTGTAAAACCAATTGAAGATTTAAATGTAATCATAGATAGAATCACAAAATAACAGTGAAATTAAAAAGGCGCTAAAGCGCCAGAATAGAGGTTAGGTTGAAAAAATTTCAACCGGCAATTTGTGTAGCACAAATCGCTTTAATATTAAAAGGCGCTAAAGCGCCGGAATAGAGGTTAATATGAAAATTAAAAAATTAGTATCCATGTTATTAGTTCTAGTTATGGTTCTTTCCGCTTTCACAGCTTGCGGTAAAAAAGCAGAAGAAACCAACACCGATTCCAAGGGAAAAGTAGAAGAGAATAAAGAAACTGGCAAGACAGAAGAGCCAAAAAAGGCACCGGAAAAATCAGAAAAAGTTTCTCAGGGTGTTACGGATACAACCATTAAAGTAGGTAACGCAGCAGCTACCTCCGGTGCCTTAGCAGCAGTAGGTGTTCCCTTTAATGCAGGTATTGAAGCTTATTTTAAAATGATAAATGATGCTGGCGGTGTTCAGGGCAGAAAATTAGAATTCGTTCATATTGATGACGAGTTTGATCCGGTAAAAGGCAAGGCAGCAACAGAAACATTAATCAATGATGAAAAGGTATTTGCTATTGTTGGACATTTTGGTACTCCCACAATTGGTGCTACACTTGAAATATTAAAAGAAACTGGTATTCCAACTGTTTATTTTGCAGCAGGTATTGCAGCACTTTATAATGAAGATGCAACCAGTGCAGAAAAAGGTCAAGGATTATTTCCGGTTCAACCGATATATGTAACAGAAGGCAGACTTATGGTTGCCAGAGCAATTGAAGAACATCAGGCTAAGAAAATAGGCGTTATCTATACTAATGATGATGCAGGAAAAGATCTTTTATCCGGAGTTGAAAATCAGGTTTCAAAACTTGGTGGTGATTATACTGTAGTAAAAGAACAAATCAATCCGGGTGCCACTGACGTATCTTCAGCAGTTCTTAAGATGAAAGATGAAAATGTAGATATAATTGTTGCAGCTTCTATTCAGGCTACATTACCTACTATTATTAAAGGTCTTATTGCACAAGGTGTGAGTAAGCCAGTATTTACTACATATTCTAATGCAGATGCTACTACTATCGCTAACTTTGCTAACGATTATGCAGCATTAACTGAAAAATTCCCTATTTACTCAAACGCGTGGGTAGATTTAACCGACACAGAATCTGTTGATTTATTTGTACTGGGTATGACAGACTACGGTCAGCCGGATTATGCCGGAAATGCATTCTCTATGGCAGGATGGATTGCAGGACATTTCTTTGTTGAAGGTCTTAAGAGAACAGAAGGCGCTCTTAACTGGGAAAATTATATTGCAGGTATGGAATCAGCAGAATTTAAGATTCCTATGGGCGGTACTTTAAATTATGCAAATGGCCAAAGACTTGGAACTCAATCTATGTCATTATTAAAAGTTTCTAATGATGGTTTAGCTTGGGAGAATGTAAAACCAGTAGAAGACTTAACTGTAATTCTGGATAGAGTAAAATAAATTATTTATATAAGAAAAAACCTATTGAAAAGGGACTGGACTACGGTCCATTCCCTTTTTTCAAAAAGAGAAAAATTGAAATAAAAATTGCATTTATAAATAGATATTATAACGTTGATAAGTTTTAACAATTACGTTTTAAACAAATGACGATGAATAATAGCATCACAGCATAAGATGCGTAATGAAGAAAAGGGGAAAATTATGGATTATAAGAAAAAAGTAATTTCACTTAATGAAGCGTTAAATCTTGTTAAATCCAATGATATAATCGTAACGGGATTAGGAGCTGCTGAGGCACAGCTTTTTATGGAAAATATTCATACAATAGCAGACCGTGTTAAGAACGTGACCATAACCAATTGTTTATCTATGTGCTCAGGAAAATTTTTAAATGAAGAATACAAGGAATCCTTTAATATAGATGGATGGTTTTTCTCACCTCTTTTGAGAAAAGCATTTAAAAACGGAAACATCGCTTTTATCCCAAATCATTTACATTTGGCAGGAAAAAAAAGACTTGCCCATGTAAAACCCAATATTTATGTGGGCAGTGCAACACCGCCGGATAAACACGGGTTTATCTCTTTGTCATGCAGCAATACTTATGAGAGACGTATGATTGATGAGGCAGATATGGTAATTCTTGAAATTAATCCAAACTATCCAAGAACTTTTGGAGATGTAGAGATTCATTATTCTGAAATTGATTACTTGGTAGAGGCAGATTATCCAGTTCCAACATTACCAGATGTAGATTCCAGTGAAAAAGACTTTGTTATTGGTAAATACATAGCGGACATGATCAATGACGGAGACTGTATTCAATTAGGTATTGGAGGTATTCCCAATGCAGTAGCCGCTTCTTTAAAAGATAAAAAAGATCTTGGTGTTCATACGGAAATGATGACTTCCGGTATGGTGGATTTAGTTAATTTAGGTGTTATTAATGGAAGCAAAAAAACATTGCATAAAGGTAAAATAGTATGCACATTTGCTCTGGGCAATCAAAAACTATATGATTTCATGCATGATAACCCTTCTGTACTTGTAATGGACGGACATTATGTAAATGATCCCGATACCATTGCCAAGGTAGATAATATGGTTTCTATTAATACAACGATAGAGGTTGATTTAACAGGACAATGCTGTTCTGAATCCATTGGACCGGTGCAGTGGAGTGGTACCGGCGGACAGGCAGATACGGCGATCGGTGCTCAAAAGGCTAAGAATGGCCGCTCCTTCATTGCTTTGTATTCCACCGCTATGGTTAGGAATCCGGAAACCGGTGAAAAAGAAGAAATATCAAAAATTGTTCCGATGTTAAAGCAGGGCGCCATTGTCAGTCTATCAAGAAATGATGTAGATTATGTAGTTACGGAATATGGTGCAGCCTCCTTAAGAGGAACAAATACCAGGGAAAGAGTTGAAAGATTAATTGCAATTGCTCATCCTAAATTTAGAGATACGTTGAGACGGCAGGCCCTTGAGGTTGGTTTAATACATGAAAAGTAAGTTTAGTTGGATTATTACTTAATGAAAGCTTTGTATACTGGGTGGAGAGTATTTACAGAAAAAGAAAAGGAGGAAGACAATTGTCTTATATAGATTATAAAGGGAAAAAAGTGTATTATGAGACTCATGGAAAAGGTAGACCTTTAGTTCTCCTTAATGGAATTATGATGTCCACATTAAGCTGGAAAGTCTTTATAGATGCATTTTCAAAGAGCAATCAGCTTATACTGGTTGATTTCCTTGATCAGGGAAGAACAGATAAAATGGAGGATGCCTCTTATACACAGGAGGAGCAAGTAGAGGTTTTAAAAACCTTGTTGGATGAATTAAATATTAATAGAATAAACGTTGTGGGCATTTCTTATGGCGGAGAAGTGGCACTGGAATTCGCAGTGAAATATCAGCAATATATTGAAAAGTTAGTTCTTTTCAATACCACTGCCAAAACATCTCCATGGCTTAGGGACATAGGAACCGGTTGGAATAGAAGTGCTTCTGACCCATTGGATTATTATTGCACAACTATTCCAGTAATTTATTCACCCCAGTTTTATACCGAGAAGAGTGAATGGATGGATAAAAGAAAGAAATTCTTAACGGAGAATGTATTTAATCAAAAGCCATTTATGGATTCTATGATAAGACTTACAGAAAGTGCAGAGCAGCATGATGTAGTTGACAAATTGCCTTCCATTCATGTGCCAACCTTAATTGTATGCTGTGAAAATGACTATATCACACCTATGTCAGAGCAAAAACAACTGAATGAACTTATCAAAGGTTCCCAGTTAGTTATGCTGCCAAATACGGGGCATGCTTCCATGTACGAAAGACCTGTTGTTTTCGCCAGTCTTGTATTAGGATATATTAATCTTGAACAGACAGAATTTACAATATGATAATACAACTGTATTTGCCTTTGACTATTTTCTATTCGTGTATTAGAATGATATAAGAAGTCTGTCATTATTACTATGAGTCCATAATTGCTACAATAGAGAATGGCTTCATAAATGTTACCTCCCCGTGGTAGGAAACGTCATGAGGAAAAAAATAATATTAATCTACCATTAGAAAGGGAGATTTAATTTATGGCATCGTATCATAAAGAATTGAAGTATGGTTTAATAACAAGAATGTTACCACCTAATAATGAATCTATTTCCAGTATTTCTAAAGAAACAGGTATACCTAAAAGTACCTTATCTGAATGGAAGAAGAAAGCAATGGAAGATAGAAACACAGAAATAGATGAAATTGTAAAAATGCCCAAAACAAAAAGAGGGTTAGCTACCCTTGAGAAGATTTGTCTGGCAGCAGAAACTCTTTTTTATCAAAAAGGCTATAATAATACTTCAATAGTGGACATTACCAATCTGTCAGGAATTGGATTGGGAACTTTTTATATTTATTTTAAAGATAAATACCTTCTTTATAAATATCTGCTGCTTCGGTATAGCCATCTGATTCGTAAGGAAATCAGGGACGCAACTGCAGGGGTAGAAAATAGAATTGAAAAGGAAAGGGTAGGTCTTAGAACCTTCTTGAAATTCACCAGAGAAAATAAACATGCATATAACATTATATGGGAATCACTATATATTGATAAGAACTTGTTTATTGATTACTATGATAATTTTGCAGCTCGTTATGCAAGCGGTATTATAGAAGCACAAGAAAAGGGTGAAGTGGAAGACTATGATCCTATTGTAGTGAGTTATTTTTTAATGGGTGTATCTAACTTCATTGGTTTGAAATATGTTATGTTTGATGAAGAAAACATGGATTTTGACAAAGTAGTAGACCAAGTTGTTGATATACTGGTTAATGGTATGTTTAAGAAGAAGTAGAATATGGAAGAGACTATCAATATGACTAGCCATGTATTAATAGTCTCTTTTATATAAATTTCACAAGTAAAAAATCACAAAAGTAAAACGACCGCGAGGGGGAGCCAAGCGGTCGTTTCGATGAGGGGAGTATAAATAATTAATAAGGGGTTATATAGTGCGTAACAAGAGTCTGAAGAGACAACTCGTTAACACAACTATATTATAATACAGAAATATCTAGATTGCAATAAAAATATAAGAAAACTTAAAAAAAAAATGCTGGTATTTTTGTGTAAAAACCAATTCAATTTGTTTAGTTTGATTTGAAAGTTGTTTTTTATTCTGTTTTCTTATGGAAATCCTGTCCAATATAATTAAATATAGTAGTTTTCTTTCTGTTTTATATCCAGTTTTGCCAGAATTAGGATGTACTTGTATTGTATTATTTTATATTTTGTTTTTTTTCTGTCAAAAAATTAATATTTTCGCATAAATTGTTACAGTATAAATGCATGTTTTACTCTGATTATGCCCATAATATATTCTGTAATACAAATTCATTGATACTTTAGGAGGTAAATTATTATGGCAAATGACAGAGCTAAAAGTGCAAATACCCAGAATACTCAAAACAACACACGCAGTGCACAGACACAAAGCAGAACACAAAATACAAATAACCGTTCTACTAGCTTAAATACACAAAGCGCAAATAATAGAACACAAAGTGCAAATAATAGAACTCAAAGCAATACAAGAAGTGCTCGTAACGAAATGGAATAATTATTTGTTTTTATAAGAAATAAGTCCTCACACATGGGGACTTATTTTTTTCCAGCGGAGACGACTTTCTTTGACATATACTTGTTTGGCTATGCACCAATCGACTATAGCAGAATATTATATTATAGAAATGAAGGTGAGAATATGATGTTTGAAACCATACGTCCATCAGACATTGAAAAATACATAGGACAAAATAATATAATTATAGACTTAAGAGATACTATAGAATACCAACAGGGTCATATACCGTCAGCAATTAATATTCCTTATGAGGAATTTGAATATAAAAAAGGTCTATTATCTAAAAATTATCTTATTATTTTATACTGTCATAGAGGCAGCATCAGCCTTGCTTTAGCAAGAGATCTATCAAAAGAAGGTTTTTGGGTTATGAATATATATGGTGGCATAAATGCCTATAGGGGAAAATTAGAGAAATAATAAGGGTATTAATTTACAATGCAGATAATTTTTGATATACTAAATTAAATATTTTAATTAATTTTTAAAAATTGCTGAAGGACATGAAAATTGTTTTCTGGTATGTGAAATATAACAAGAATAGAAAGAGTTGCATGCGGAGTCATGCAGATGGGAGTACCTTAGATGAGCCGATATGAATTTATAGCACCATGCCATTTTGGACTGGAAAGCGTGTTAAAACGAGAAATTACAGATTTAGGATATGAAATTGTGCAGGCGGAAGACGGCAGGATCACTTTTGCCGGAGATGAAACCGCCTTTTGCCGTGGAAATATTTTTTTAAGAACAACAGAACGGATATTATTAAAGGTGGGCAAGTTTAAAGCAGAAACTTTTGAAGAATTATTTGAAAATACAAAAGAAATACCCTGGGAAAACTATATTCCTCCTAACGGTAAGTTCTGGGTTGCCAAAGCCACTTCAATAAAAAGTAAATTATTCAGCCCTTCCGATATTCAGTCTATTATGAAAAAAGCAATCGTAGAACGCTTGAAAAAAGTGTATAAAATGGATTGGTTTCCGGAGGATGGAAATGAATACCCTATCCGTGTTACCTTTATGAAGGACGAGATTACAATCGGAATCGATACTTCCGGTGAATCTCTTCATAGACGTGGCTATCGTAAGCTAACAAGTAAGGCACCTATTACGGAAACCCTTGCCGCAGCCTTAATTATGCTTACCCCATGGAAAAGAGACCGGATATTAATAGACCCCTTCTGTGGAAGCGGTACTATACCAATTGAAGCTGCTATGATTGGGGCAAATATTGCGCCGGGAATGAATCGTTCCTTCTTATCAGAGAATTGGACTGAGTTAATCCCTAAGAAAGCCTGGTATCAGGCAATCGAAGAAGCCAACGATGTTATGCTTCATGACATTGATATGTCAATTCAAGGCTATGATATGGATGGAGAAATCATTAAAGCCGCCCGACAGAATGCAGCTCTAGCTGAAGTGGACCAGTACATTCATTTTCAGCAAAGACCGGTAAAGGATTTAAGCCACAGTAAAAAATATGGTTTTATCATAACCAACCCTCCTTATGGAGAACGTTTAGAAGAAAAAGCAGCATTACCTTCACTGTACAAAGAAATTGGACAAGCATTTAACGGATTGGATTCCTGGTCCTATTTTATCATAACCAGCTATGAGGATGCTCAAAAATACATTGGCAGAAAAGCAGACAAAAACCGCAAAATATACAACGGAATGCTTAAAACCTATTTCTATCAATATATGGGCCCAAGGCCTCCAAAGAAATTAGACAAAATTTAAATAAAAATTTAGGTTGTTAACAATAGTACGCTTTGCCCAATATGGGTTATTCAGACCATAGAGAGTGGGGGATATTGTATATTGCTTGTTCCATATAGAAATTCGATGGTTCTAATACGATAGTAATCGCTTAAAACATATTTTAAAATTGCGAACTCCTCGGCGTTGCCTCGTCAAACATCACAATTTTAAAATATTGGCGCGATTCCTATCGTATAAGAACCATTAGCGAATTTCTCAAAGTCACTAGCAATATACAATAT
>NZ_DAMAUC010000042.1:0-21607 GCF_032079385.1 Anaerocolumna sp. | reverse complement strand
AATACCCCATATTGGGCAAAGTGTACTATTGTTAGTAGTCTAAATTTTTATTTAATTATTTTCTTGCTCAGTGGTAGTGGCACTTTCTTCATTGCCTACAGTGTTGGATTCATTAGAGTATGGAATTTTGACAAAAGTCTCATAGTCTTTTTTGAAGCATTTCGCTAATTCGTCTGAATATCCGGTCACTATGTGTGGATGATCTTGTGAAATAATTTCGATGATATCATCAATATCGTAGGCATTTTTTAAAGCAGCAATGTGTTTTTTCTTATCCTTTGTAAACATCATTAATGATTTCATTTGATAAACTTTAAAACCATAAAACCTGTGAGTTCTTTCTTGACGGTAGATCCATATAAGATCATCGTTTTTAACAACTTGTGCTCTTAGTCCGTTGAAGAAGAAGGTCCAGATTTGGCCTACTTTGACGTTATCAACGGATTTTCCATTTAGATAGTCAGCTTCCATTTTTTCAATGGTAATGCTATCCTTATGTTTTTTTATGTATTTTTTAATTGGATTTGTGAACATTCCAGTTAATCCTTGAAATAGGATAATTAGGACACATGCAAGGAGTATAATGAAAACTATAAAAGCTATATTTATCATAAAAGAATCATATTTTCCGATATAATTTACTTCTAAAACATAGGGCATAGTATAGGCTTCAATATCTTCCTGAGTAAAACCGGCTGCTTCTAAGAAATAACTATTGTAATATTCCAGAGGTTTTTCTTCTAATTTATTGATAGTTCCTTTTACTTTCCAGGTAGTAGGAAAATCTACAGTTGCTTGTGTAAGATAGTCATAGCTGTCTTCATAAAGTTTATTGGCGGTATAAAAATTTTCCTTATCTACATGTAATGCAAAAAGTTTATCTTGACTTAATGGAATAACATAGTACATATCTGTAGATTCTTGTCTTCCATCTTTGTATTCAGTATATTCTTCGGCGAATACGTCATAAATTAAAGCAACGTCATACTCAACATAAGCATTTGGAATTTCATCAGGTGATAATGAATTTAAATCTACCGGCCCTTTGAAGCTTTTTATAAAACTGGCGCCAAATAGGATAAGAATTAGAATCATCGCACCAATTGAAAATCCTATAATTTTTCTGCTCTGTTTTATGGACTGCTTTTTTAACGATTGTAACATAAATTTGACCCTTTCAAGGTAAATAACCTTGAATCCCTTCTATTATACTAATGGTAATATTTACTACGCATACATTAAAGTATATGAATTAGTATAGAATGTCAAGAAGGAAATTTAGACTATTTTTCTAATATCTCATTGAATAATAATTGTTTTTCTACATTCTCAAATCCGATTCTTTCAATGGTTGTTGAAAATCTTTCTCCGGTTTTTCCTTCCTTACAGTAAAGGAGGAGTGCATTTTCAATTACATTTAGAACTTCTTCTTTATTAGTGAATATATAATGCAAGGGTTTACCAATAGCGATTCGTTTTCCCCATCTGCCGCCGATATATATTTTATATCCTGGAGTTCCATCCTTAATGGCATTAAAATGACATTGTCCAATGCAACGGCCACATTTATTGCATTCTTCGGGATTTATTTTCAGTATTTTGTCTACGACTTTAGGGGCTCCAACTGGACAGGCTGCTTCAATGGAACATTTTTTACATCCTTTACAGATGGCTTCATCAAAGTTAGGAACCATTTGACCAACGATTCCGATATCATTTAAGTCAGGTTTAACGCAGCTATTCGGACATCCGCCAACTGCAATTTTGAATTTATGAGGTAATTTTACATCTCCATAACCGACGAAAAATCTTTCGTGTATTTCTTCTGAAAGGGCAAAGGTATCAATAAGGCCATATTTACAGGTAGTTCCCTTACAGGATACTATCGGACGTACTTTTGCACCGGTTCCCCCTGTAATAAGACCTTCTTTCGCTATGTATTTACGAAAATCTTCAATTTTATCATAAGGTATGCCTTGACATTCGATGGTAAGTCTTGTAGTCATGGTAACAATTCCATTTCCGTATAAATTTGCAGCATCGGATAAACATTTTAACTGATTAGCGGTTATTTTACCATTAACAGTTATAACTCTTCCTGAAAAATTATCCGTACCTTTATTATTTAAGAAACCTAAACTTTTTACTCTTTTTTCATCTTCTGCGTTAATTGTTAAAGTTGCCATTCTTTTTCCTCCGTATATTTAAGTAATGAAATGTTCATTAAATGCAGCTATGCTTTATTTTTCATATAATTATCATAACACTTGTTAGATAATAATAAAAATGATATTATCTTATAATATTGATAGGTAAAACCTATAACAAAATGACAAAGTATTAAAGTGCAAGAATCGAGGATAGTATGACTATAAGACATTTAGTAATATTTATTGCTGTTGCAGAAACAGGTAAGATGAGTAGTGCTGCTGCGAAGTTCTATATATCGCAGCCAACCGTAAGTCAGACAATAAAAGAATTAGAGGAGCATTATGGAGTCCTGCTATTTGATAGAATATCTAAAAGATTATATATAACCCAGGCAGGTAAGAATTTATTATCCTATGCCAAGTTGGTAGTAGACCAGTTTAATCAGTTAGAGAATAACATGTTTACAGGATTTACTGAAAAGTTACGTATAGGAGCTACGGTTACAGTAGGTTCTTGTATTTTGTCCTCCGTAATAAATCAATTTAAGGAAAAGAAACCTAATATGGATACATTTTCTTATGTAAATAATACAAAGGTAATTGAAGATAAATTATTAAATTCAGAACTGGATGTAGGTATTGTAGAAGGGCAGATTAAAAATCGTGATTTAATTACACTCCCAGTTATGAAAGACTCTCTTGTTATTGTTTGTAATAAAAATCATAGATTTGCAGGAAAGAAAAAGATATCTATGAAAGAGTTAGAAAAGGAAGAGTTTGTTATGAGAGAAGAAGGAAGCGGTACCAGGGAGCTGTTTGAGCATTATATGTCAAAGAATGGTATTAAAATAAAGGTATCTGGGGAAGTAACCTGTCCAGATGCTATTAAGAAAGCGGTAATGGATAATAATTGTCTTGCTGCCATATCAGAAAGACTGGTAGAAGAGGAGATAAATACAGAAGAGTTTTATACGATCAAGTGCAAGGACAATTCTTTAGAAAGATCTTTGCTTATGGTCTATTACAAAAATAAATTCTTTACGGAAAGTATGAAGACACTATATGAGATTCTGAAAAGTTTTGATAAGGATGTAAGAAAAAAAGACATTGCCAGTGGAATTTTAATTCATGAATAATTTGTGCTTATAGGCAAAATCAAACGTTGTTAGAAAATAGGTGAAATTTGCATTTATCCAGTTGAAAGCTGTGGCTATAGCAAAACGAAGTTATAGCGAAATGAAGTTATAGCGAAATGAAGTTATAGCAAAACAAAGTTATAGCAGAACAAAGTTATAGCAAAACAAATCAGAAAGAACTTATAAAATTATTAGGAATGATTTAAATATTTAATGCAATTACCAGCGGAGATAGGTATGTCATATCAGATTCTATTATATTCTGAACGTAAATCTAACTAGTTACGTTCAGAATATAAAGGTGTTTTTAATTAGCCATAACACGATATTCCCAGTCACTAATTCCAGCAAAATCATGAATACGGATAATATGCACCATCACTAAATACTCAAGATGTATTGATGTATTATACCAGTACTAAAGCCTTACGAGGACAGAAATTTGTACATTTACCGCATTGGATGCAGATTTCGGGATCTACAGTTGGAGCTTTGTAGCGCTCCTGTTTTAGGGCTTCTACCGGACAGACAAGTACAGATGGACAAAAATGATTTTGCGGGCAGTTTTCTGTAATAACTTTTAATGTTTTTGGATTCATAGTTTTTAACCTTCTTTCATATACATAATAAAATATATTTCTTAGTTCTTTTTTTATTATCGAATTCATTCTTTTCGTTCTATAATTTAGCAACATTTATTTCTTCTTTTATTCCAGTATTTTGTTAATAGTTTTAGAGTAGTCATATAGAACTGTGATTTTATCACTGAACATAAAATTTTTTTTGCTATAATTATCTGGACTGATAAAAGAAGGAGGATGGTTTACCATGTCAAATGTAATTATTATAGGAAGTGGTCCGGCTGGTATTTCTGCTGCCTTATACACAACCCGGGCAGGTATAGATACTATTGTTATAGGTAAAGATTACGGTGCTTTGCAGAAAGCGTCAGAAATAGAGAACTATTACGGTTTTCCTAACCCTATATCAGGTAAGCAGTTAATTGAGGGTGGAATGGAGCAGGCAAAACGGCTGGGAGCTAAAATACTCTCAGATGAAGTGGTTGGTTTGTCTTATGACGAAAAATTATTGGTATTAACAAAGGACGGGGAATATTCCGGAGATAGTGTGGTCATTGCCACCGGCACTTCCCGCTCTACACCTAGAATAAAAGGTTTGAAAGAATATGAAGGACATGGTGTTAGTTACTGTGCCGTATGTGACGCATTTTTCTATCGTGGAAAAGACGTTGCAGTATTAGGAAATGGGGAATATGCTTTACATGAAGCATTGGAGCTGCTATCAACTTCAAGTTCAGTTACCATTCTTACCAATGGCAAAGAACTTACCACAAATGTACCTTCTAATATTAATGTAAATACGGATGTAATAGAAGCATTTTCAGGAAGTGAGATATTAAAAAAGGTAATCTTCCAAAATGGTAATTCCATGAACATATCAGGCTTATTTGTAGCTGTGGGAGTAGCAGGAAGTACGGATCTTGCTAAAAAGATAGGTGCCAGTACAGAGAATAATAGGATTCTTGTTGATAGTAATATGGCAACTAATATACCGGGTCTTTATGCAGCAGGGGATTGTACAGGAGGATTATTGCAGATATCCAAAGCAGTTTATGAGGGAGCTAAAGCTGGAAGTGAAATAGTAAAGTACATTAGAAGTATAAATAAAAAGAGTGCATAGAAATTTGAATATAAAAAGGGTTCAAAATATTTGAAGTATGAAAACATTTTGAGGATATAGCTATGTTATTAAAATAATAATAAGAACCTTGATTGGAGGATCATTAATGGTGTTCTTACTTAGTAGTACATTATAATTTCTGATGAGGTATGACATGCGTAATAATAAATATTTATTTCTTTTCACACTTACTTTTTTTACATTGGGATTTGTCAATATACATTTTGCATTATTGGGATTTATATGTATGACTCTTCCTATAATTTTATTAATAAAAAATCAAAGAAAAACTTGGTGCCAGGGGTATTGTCCAAGGTCAAGCCTTTATACAACCATAGGGAAAACAAAGAAATGGAAATCAAGAAATACACCGGGTTTCTTTATTAAGGGTAATATGAAATGGATTATGTTGCTATATTTTGGAATTAGTCTAAGCTTTATAACTTTGTCAACAATTGCTGTTGCCAGAGGAATTAAACCGGCTATGGAAATAGTAAGATTTCTTATTATAATTCCAATTCCATTTAGAATGCCACAGCTTATTGATATAATTGAAATTGCACCATGGGTAACACATCTTTCTTATCGATTTTATTCCATGATGATGACAACTACAATATTAGGCTTGGTATTGGGATTATTATATAAGCCTAGAACCTGGTGTACGGTTTGCCCTATAGCAACTATTTCTGATGTGCTTCTTAAAAAATAGTAATATAAAATAAAGAAGCTGTTGCAAAATGGAATTAAGATACTAGATATAGAAGATTGAGTTAATATATAAATTACATCTGGTATAAAACATTCATTTTGCAACAGTCTCTTTATTTGTAATCATTCCTAGTGTTTTTGGGTATCTCCCATATTAACAATGGATAGCAAAGCAAAGAATTTTGTACCAATTCCCATTATATATAGGTATCTTTCATGCACATATTAATAAATTCCATAGAAGTTTTAGTAAGATACTTCTTCTTATGGTAAATGATATAAAGTTCCCTTTGAAGGTTAAGATCCTTAACATAAAGTCTTTTTATTCTATTTTCTTTTATATAATTTTCCACAAGCCTGCGTGATAGTACAGAAATTCCAATTCCTTCTGCCACTCCATTTATAATAGTTGCCGTACTTGTACTTTCCCATATTGGAACAATGGACAGGCCGTGAAGAAGTAATATTGAGTCTACAAGTTCACGGGTACCGCTATTTTTTTCACGCATAATAAATCTTTGGGTTTGCAAATCCTTTATGGTTATTTCCTCTTTTTCTAACAAAGGATTATTTGTATCGCATATAACAATTAATTCGTCCTTAAGAAAACTTTTTGAGACTATGTTATCTGAATGTACCAGGCCTTCAATCAGCCCTATGTCTAATTCGTTACTTAATATTAATCCTTCTATGATGTCAGAACTATTTATGGTTACATAAGTTTGTATACTTGGAAATTTTTCTGAAAATTGTTTGATGTATTTCGGCATTAACTGGCTGCCAATTGTAATGCTGGAACCAATCCTAAGAGAACCTATGGTATCAGAGTTACGAACTTTAGTTTCTAAATCCTCAAAAAGTGAGGTGATATGAAGGGCATAATCCAGAACTGTTTTTCCTACATCCGTAAGGTATATTTTTTTTGATATACGGTCAAATAATTTAACACCATAATAATCTTCCATTTCTTTGATTGCACCACTGATTGCAGGCTGAGAAATGAATAATTTTTTTGATGCCTGTGTAATACTATTCTCCTGGCAAACAATAACAAATATTTTCATGTGACGTAAAGTCATAATTGATCTCCTTTTATATACATAAGTAAATGGTTATATATAATATCATATTTTAATATTTTACATATGTTTTGGCAAGGGCTATAATACACACAGGAGGTAAGAACATGGAAAAAAACATAAAATTTTACTTGAAATTATTTTCTTCCACCTTTTATTTAAGTGCTTTTACATTCGGAGGGGGATTCGTGATTATTCCTTTAATGAGAAAGAAGTTTGTAGAGCAATATCATTGGATTGAAGAAAAAGAAATGCTTGATTTGACTGCCATCGCCCAATCTTCACCAGGAGCTATAGCAGTAAATGCGGCCATACTCGTTGGATATCGTTTAGCCGGCATACTGGGTGCTGTAATAACTATTATAGGAACCGTATTGCCGCCGTTTATTACTTTATCTATTATTTCATTAGCTTATACTGCTTTTCAGGAAAGCCTTATTGTTAATTACATGCTTCGAGGTATGCAGGCAGGTGTAGCAGCGGTTATCATTGATGTGGTAATCAGCATGGTTATAGAACTTTTAAAAGAGAAAAAAATAATTCCGGTCGCAGTAATGGCAGGAGTATTCATAGCTGCTTTCTTCTTTCATGTCAGTGTAATTTTACTAATTTTAATTAGTGGAATTATTGGGGCAGCAGAGATGTTTTTTAATCCGGTTAAAAGAGAAGGCGGTAAATAGAATGATTTATTTAAAACTGTTTTGGAGTTTCTTTCAGGTTGGCTTATTTAGTATAGGCGGTGGCTATGCCGCTATGCCTTTGATTCAAAATCAGGTTGTGGATATCAATCATTGGCTTTCTATGAATGAGTTTGCAGATGTTATAACTATATCCCAGATGACTCCCGGTCCCATTGCAATAAATTCTTCCACCTTTGTAGGAATTCGTGTGGCAGGTATACCTGGTGCAATTATAGCAACTGTTGGATGTGTTTTTCCGTCCTGTATAATCGTACTTTTTCTTGCTTTTATTTATTATAAATATAGAAATCTTTCTGTTGTAAAGGGAGTATTAAACGGTTTAAGACCGGCAGTGACAGCTATGATAGCATCCGCAGGTGTTGCTTTAGTCATACTGGCATTTTGGAATGAAAATAACGTTTCAAGCAAACTTGCTGATTTAGATGTAACAGCCGTAATTCTTTTCGCACTATCACTGGTCATTCTTAGAAAATGGAAGGTCAATCCCATTTATGTAATGCTGGGAGCAGGTGTTATTGGATTAATTGTTTATTCCTTTATTCTCTAAATCTGCAGAGTAGGCAAAAAGGTAACCACCGGAATACAAAATAACGAAGAGGACATCAACTGACAAAAATATGCTTTTTTGATAAAATTAAACAGTAGTTTTAGTATTGACTTTAATAAAGTTAAATGTTAGACTTAATTATATTAAAGACGAGAGGTGATACTATGCCAATTAATATTGTACCTGAATGGATGATAAATCTTGATGATGAAGATATTGTATTTATAAAAAAGTTTCTTCTGGTTTCAGGTTCTCTAAAAGAAATGGCAAAACAATACGAAGTTACATACCCAACAGTTCGATTACGTTTGGATAAGCTTATACAAAAGATACAAATTAGTGAGGATGCTAATAATGAGCCGTATATTGCATTGATTAAAAGATTGGCTGTAAACGAAAAAATTGATTTTGATACTGCTAAGATTTTAATATCTGAATATAAAAAGACGAAACGGGAGGCAGAGTAAGATGCATAAAACTTTTAGCTACATCATTTTTTTCTTAATAATTATAGCCGGTATAATAGCTTTGCAAATATTTTTATCGAAAAAACAAAATAAATGGTTGGGATTAATCTTACCTTTTATTTGCTTGATTTTATCCATAATCCCAGTTTTGGGCATAACATCTTTCTCAACAGTTACCGTGACGGAGCAATCCGTTTCAGAAAATGGAGAAGTTATCAGTAATGTTATAAACAGTACAACAAATAAAGGTGACATGCCATCCATAATTATTACAGTTATTAGTATATTCTTACTGTATAACATACCAACGGTTATTCTTTTGGTAATATATTATGCTTGTCGAGAAAATCTGAAAAGAAATAAAGAACTTGAAAAAATGAATATACAGGACTTGGAATAGTAAATCATTTTCGAAATATCGGAAATGAATCATAATGTTTTTAAGTCTATAAAAAAAATGCCCGAATAGATTTTATCTATCCGGGCGTTTTCAATGAGAAAGTCCTTAGGCAACTTCCAATCAAGTTTAAGTTTTAAAGTGACTTGATTTTATAAAGTGACTATGATAAACTATAAAAAAAGTAGAATGGAGATGAATTATGTTTCAAGGATTAGCAGCTGCAGATAGTATAAGTTTTATACTCGTATTTTTAGAAGGAATCATTTCGTTTTTTTCTCCTTGTGTTATTCCGTTAATACCGGTATATATGAGTTATCTGGCAGGAAATGCGAAAAAAGAAGAAGATGGAATTATTACATATGGAAGAAAGAAAGTGTTTTTTCATACTTTGTTTTTTATAATAGGCATATCTTTTGCATTTTTTATTTTGGGTATGTCTTTTACCACCCTGGGGAAATTTTTTAGTAGTAATAAGATGCTATTTACCAGAATTGGCGGTATTCTCATTATTGTATTAGGTTTATTTCAGTTGGGAATATTTGATCTTTCTTTTTTACAACGAGAACGCAAAATTCATATTAATCTAGCCCAAAAAGATGTAAATCCACTTATGGCATTAATAATGGGCTTCACTTTTAGTTTTGCATGGACTCCTTGTGTAGGGCCGGCATTATCCTCCGTGCTAATTATGGCTTCCGGTGCAAAAACAGGACTGCTGGGTAATATGCTTGTATTGGTCTATGCCTTAGGATTTGTATTGCCCTTCTTACTGCTTGGGTTATTTACCACTCAAGTGTTGGATTTCCTGAAAAAAAAGAAAAAGCTCCTTAAGTATACTATCAAAGCAGGGGGCATTATCCTGATTCTAATGGGAATTATGACCTTTACCGGATGGATGAATGGAATTTCAAGCTATCTGAATTCATTTACTGTTAACCGCCAAAAGAATGAGACGGAATATAATGATGAAGTTACAGGTAATGATAGGGAAGACACGTCTTTAGGAAATGATACTACTTTGAATAATGATGCGGATTCCAATAATTCAACTACTTCAAAAGATATTGTAAATGCAGAAGAAAACACCTCTTTACCGGAACAGAACACACAAGATTCCGCCGGGAATACGGAAAGTACGGATAATCGGGAAAGTAATGAGGATACGGAAAGAATTGAGGGTGAGGAAAGTGTTGAGAATACGGAAAATGAAGAAAAGCCGGAATACCCTCCTGCTTTTGATTTCACTTTGACAGACCAATATGGAAATACCCATACCCTTTCGGATTATAAGGGCAAAGTGGTATTCTTAAACTTCTGGGCAAGCTGGTGCGGGCCATGTAAAAAGGAGATGCCAGATATCGAGGAGTTATATCAAAAATATAATCTAAATCAAGACGAAGTAGTCTTTTTAGGAGTTGCTAATCCAAGAAGCAAGGATTATCCTAATAATTCAGATAAAGAGAAAGATGAAATCTTAGGGTTTTTGGAGGAGAATGGTTACACCTTCCCAACTGTATTTGATGAAACCGGGGAAATATTGATGAGCTACTATATAACAGCCTTCCCCACTACATTCATGATCAATAAAGAGGGAAATGTGATGGGCTATGTACCCGGTATGATGACGAAAGATATTATGGAAAGTGTGATAGAGCAAACCTTAGAATCCACAAACTAATACCAAAGATATCATTTACTTTTAAAATAGAAAGAGATAGGAGTAAATTATAATGAAAAACTTATATAACCTGCCTTGCAATGTAGCCCAGACACTGAATATTATCGGCGACAAATGGACACTGCTTATATTGCGCCAGATAATGATAGGACGTAAAACTTATAAAGAAATGCAGGAAGGTTTAGAGGGGATTCCCAGTAATTTATTATCAGAACGGTTGAAATGCCTGGAAACCGACGGGTTAATAACAACCCGGTTATACCAGAATCATCCGCCCCGTTATGAATATTTACTTACAGACAGCGGAAAAGATTTAGGAGATATATTTTACAGTATTATTATGTGGGGAGAAAAACATCTGAAAGTGTGTTATAAGCAATTAACCCATTCTGAATGCGGACATAAGATTGTACACCAGTATTTTTGCCCTCATTGTAATAAAATCATACAGGAAGATGAGATAAATGTATCTGCTCCCAAGCAAAATGAGGAGGCCACAAAGAACTCCGCTGAAGTATAGACTAAAGTATGATATATAAAGGAAGTGTACGATTATGCCTCAGAATAAAGTAATATTTCATATTGATGAACTTAAAAATTGGAAACTATTATTGAATAATGTAAACAACCTGATTCCGCTGCTTCGGAAAGAAGAATATGACATAGAAGTTCTGGCAAATGGAGAGGCAGTTAAGTACTATGTAGTGGATCATATCCCGAAAGAAAATCTGGAAAAGAACCAGGATGTGGATAAAAGCACAAACTTTGAAATAAAAAAAGAGTATATTCAAGGAAGCAAAGAAAAAGAATCATGCAAGGTTACAATGGAACGTCTGTATAAAGAGGGTGTGAAATTTGTTGCATGTAACAATTCATTAAATGGGTATGAGATAAAGCAAGAAGAATTATTGTCCTATATTAATGTGGTACCTTCCGGTGTTTATGAACTGGTATTAAAACAACAAAAAGGTTATGCTTATATAAAACCTTAAAAATTAAAACAGAGTGCTGTTGCAAAACGGTCATTCTGAGCGTAATTCAGCCCTGCTGGATTTGCTCTTAGAATGACCGTTTTGCAACAGCTTTTATTAAATTGAAAATTATATCTTATGTAAACAAAGTAATATGGGATTTAGTACAATGTAACCTAGTTACAGAAGATAGATAAAAATAAGTTTATTATTAATACGAAATCAATTATTAAGTTAGAATAAAAGTATATCTGATTACTCAGGATAAATGAAATAAAAATTTATAACTTAGAAGGAGACAAGCATGTTTGGATTATTCAAAAGCAGTGATATACAAAGAATTCATGTTAATGATATGGATGATTTAATCGGAAAAGCAGAGTTAATAGATATTAGAGAACCTTATGAATATAAAGTGGGAACCTTAAGGACGGCAAAAAATATACCAATGATGGAGTTATTAGCAGAACCGGACAAATATTTAAACAAAGATAAAACCTATTATCTTATATGCCAATCCGGTGCCAGAAGCAGGCAATGCTGCAAAGTGCTTAGCAGGGAAGGCTTTAACGTGGTTGACGTAACCGGAGGATACGGTTCTTACATTGGTAGTAAAAGAAAGTAGAATCTGATTCAAAACCTTAATAATATTTATGTAAATTCCCTTTGGAGATTATTTAACAACATTTCAAGTAAATATATTAACTGATAACCTGTAAAAAATGCCAATAGGCTATATTTCAAGATAATTGAATGGAATATATTAATAAAATTGGCAGATTATACAATGAAATTTGTTAAATTAATATCTAAATTGACTATTTTGCATAAAGTGTTAAAATATTTAATATAACAAGTGACAATTGTTTGAAAAAAGGAGGATATAGTATGAATATTAAACTACAAGACAAATACAAATTATATATTGGAGGAGAATGGAGAGATGCTTCTGACGGCGCCACTCTTAAGACTTATAATCCTGCAACAGGTGAACTCTTAGCGGAAATTGCAGATGCTTCTAATGAGGATGTAGATGCTGCAGTTCATGCTGCTAAGGAAGCGTTTGTTACATGGAGTAAGACTACTGTTGCAGAAAGAGCTGCTATCCTAAATAAAATTGCAGATATTATTGACGAAAATGCAGAGCATCTTGCTACCATAGAATCTATGGACAATGGAAAACCGATCAGAGAAACTATGGGGGCAGATATTCCTTTATCAGCAGACCACTTCAGGTATTTTGCAGGAGTAATAAGAGCAGATGAAGGCAGTGCAACTATGGTAAATGAAGAAATGCTGACTATGATATTAAGAGAGCCAATAGGTGTAGTAGGTCAAATCGTTCCCTGGAATTTCCCATTCCTAATGGCTGCCTGGAAGTTGGCTCCCCTTATTGCAGCAGGAGATGTCTCCGTATTTAAACCATCCAGTTTTACATCCTTAAGTGTATTAGAACTAATAAGATTAACACAGGATGTAATACCGAAAGGTGTAATTAACCTTATAACTGGTAAAGGTTCTAAGAGTGGTGAATACCTCCAGCATCATAATGGCCTTGACAAACTTGCATTTACCGGCTCCACTGAAGTAGGTAGAAAAATTGGTCTTTCTGCAGCTCAAAACATTATTCCATCTACTTTGGAATTAGGGGGCAAATCAGCAAACATTTTCTTTAATGATGCAGATATGGATATTGCTTTGGAAGGCATTCAACTAGGTATTCTGTTTAATCAAGGTCAGGTTTGTTCCGCCGGTTCCAGAATATTTGTGCAGGAAGATTTCTATGATGAATTTATAGATAAGGCTGTGAAAGCATTTGAAAAAGTGAAAGTAGGTAATCCTTTGGATAAGAATACCCAAATGGGTTCCCAGGTTAGTGAAGAACAGCTTAAGAAGATCCTTGGATATGTGGAAATTGGAAAAGAAGAAGGTGCGAAAGTTGCAACCGGTGGTGAACGGTATATAGAAGGTGATGCAGCAAATGGTTACTTTATGAAACCAACACTTCTGGTAGATGTTAATAACAATATGAGAGTGGCAAGAGAAGAGATTTTCGGGCCGGTAGGTGTTGTTATTAAATTCAAGACGGAAGAAGAAGTAATAGCTATGGCTAATGACAGTGATTATGGCCTGGCAGGGGGCGTATTTACAAGAGACCTTAATAAAGCCATACGAGTAGCGAGAGGAATCCGAACCGGACGTGTATGGGTAAATACTTATAATAGCTTCCCGGCAGGAGCACCTTTTGGCGGCTATAAAGAATCAGGAATCGGAAGGGAAACTCATAAGGTTATCTTAGATCATTATACTCAGATGAAAAATATTATTATAAATTTGGCTGAAAAACCAGGTGGAATGTATGTTAAGTAAAGATGAAACTGAGTGGACTACGGAGCCAGCATAAGAGAATAGCAAAAAACTACGAATTAAAGTAAAAGGGTATAGCATTTTACTACAATAGAGGGATAAACAATCATATTAGTAATGGTTGTTTATCCCTTTTTAAAATGAACTACCAGCAGGTAATATTGGTTAATAAGGGATTTTAATTTGAAATTACGGGATTTCGTTGTAAAAGAGTCTAATAAAAAATTTCTGTTTTATTATTATGAGCATGTTCTGCAAGATAGAATTTGAGAAGTATCTGGCTAATTTAAGATTTCCAGGATTTCTCTATGGTTTAGAATAGCAAAACAAATACTTTTGTAACTTTTATTTTTGAAACCTTTAAATGATGTTATCTAATTCTATTTTTTGAAATATATTTTTAAAAGTTTGATGGACATATTGACATTTATCTATATCCGTCATAAGATAACACATAGAAGAATATCTATATAAATATATTAAATATAAAAAGGAGGAATTAATTTGAAATCACAGGAAAAATATGTCCCTATATTTAAAGCACTTGCGGATGAAACCAGACTAAAAATTGTAGAAATGCTCTCTTGCGGAGAAATGTGTGCATGTGATATTTTAGAATATTTTAAAATTACACAACCCACACTTTCTTACCATATGAAAATATTAACTGACTGTGGTCTTGTAATAGCCAGAAAGGATGGATCATGGATGAGGTACAGTAACAATCCGGAAGCGATTGCTTCTATTAGAAGTTTTTGGGATCATATAACAACGGAACAGGAAGATTGTATATGTAAAAACTACAAAGGAAGTAAATGTGCTCCACACTAGCAGAAGATTTTTAAATTTTAAATTTGATATGAAAAATAATAAGATTGGAGATTTTAATATGAAAAAAATGCAGATTTTTGAACCGGCTATGTGTTGTTCTACAGGACTTTGCGGAGTCAGTGTGGATCTTGAACTTTTAAGAATATCAACTCTTTTAAGTGCTTTGGAGAAGAATGGTATACAAGTAGAAAGATATAATCTATCCGGCTCACCACAGGAATTTGTAAAAAATAAGGCCATCAACGATTATATTAAAAAAAAAGGTGCAGAGGGCCTTCCGGCAGTTGTTATTGACGATGAAATTGTAATAACCGGAAGGTATCCATCTAATGATGAATTTGTTAAACTACTTAATATTCCTGATACTTACATAAGAAGAAAGACGGTTAGAGCCAGGGCTTCTAAAGTTACTATAAAAAAATCCGGAGGATGCGGCTGTTCTGACGGGGGATGCTGTTAAAAAACTGTATTTAGAAAGGATTTTAAATTATGAATTTAAGAGAGCTAAAGACCTTTGAACCACAAAAAATGAAACTCACGAAATACCTGTTTTATACAGGTAAAGGGGGTGTGGGAAAAACTTCTACAGCCTGTGCAACAGCAGTTACTCTTGCAGACAGCGGGAAAAAGGTATTCCTTATTAGTACCGACCCAGCATCTAATTTACAGGATGTATTTGATACTGAATTAAACAATAAAGGGGTATCCATAGCTGGAGTGTACGGTCTAAAAGTAGCAAATCTGGATCCCTTACAAGCAGCAGCAGAATATCGGGAAAGTGTCATTGCTCCGTACCGGAGATTGATGCCTGAGTCCGTATTAAATAATATGGAGGAACAATTATCCGGTTCCTGTACCGTTGAAATTGCAGCTTTTAATGAGTTTTCCAAGTTTATAACCGATGAAAGTATACAGGAAGAATATGATTATATTATATTTGATACTGCACCTACAGGACATACTTTAAGAATGCTGCAGCTTCCATCCGCCTGGAGCAACTTTATAAGTGAGAACACTCATGGAGCCTCTTGCTTAGGTCAGCTGTCGGGCTTGGATGAGAAAAAGGATATGTATAAGAAGGCAGTAGAAACCCTTGCCGACGGTTCACTAACAACATTAATGCTGGTAACCCGCCCGGAAGAAACACCTTTAAAAGAAGTTGACAGAGCTTCCAAGGAACTTGCTGAAATAGGCGTACACAATCAACTTCTGGTTATAAACGGAATATTAACACGTTATGATGATAAAATTTCTGAAAGCTTATATCAAAAGCAGCAAAAAGCACTTATGGAAATGCCGGAGGATTTAGAAGACATATCGGCCTATACAATTCCCTTAAGGGCCTATAATGTTACCGGGTTAGACAATATAAGAGCGTTCTTAATAAAAGATTATTATAGAAAAGATGAGGAAACTATTAGGACTGAGAGTATTCCGGAACTAGAGGATGTAATAGAAGATCTTTATAAATCCGGTAAAAAAGTAATCTTTACCATGGGTAAGGGGGGAGTCGGAAAGACCACCATAGGAGCAGCCATTGCATTAGGATTAGCTGCTAAAGGGAAAAAGGTGCATCTTACTACAACAGATCCTGCTGCCCATCTTAAATTTGTTATTCAGGAGACGGCAGGTATTACTATGAGCCATATCGACGAACAGGCGGAACTGAAAAAATACCAGGGAGCGGTACTTGCAAAGGCGAAAGAAACCATGTCGGAAGATGATATAGCCTATGTGGAAGAAGATCTGCGTTCACCATGTACACAGGAGATTGCAGTATTCCGGGCATTTGCAGAAGTGGTAGAAAAAGCCGATGATCAGATTGTTGTAATTGATACGGCACCTACAGGACACACCTTGTTATTATTGGATTCTACCCAGAGCTATAATCAGGAAATTAAGCGCTCACAGGGAGATATTCCGGAATCAGTAAAAAAACTATTGCCAAGGCTTCGTAACGAAAAGGAAACAGAAGTTATAATTGTTACCTTGGCTGAAGCGACTCCAGTGTATGAAGCTATGCGCCTTGAAGAAGATCTAAAGCGTGCAGACATTAAAGCAAAATGGTGGATTATTAATTCATCGTTTTATCAGAGCGGTTCTATCAATTCAATGTTAGCTGCAAAAGCAGCCAATGAAATAACATGGATAAATAAAGTAGCTGAACATACGAAAGGTAATTTTGCTGTTATAGGTTGGAGTGAGGAAGAAATAAAAGGAGAGGCCTTATTAAAGCTATTAAAGAAAAAACCCAAAGTAGCTTTTGTTTGTGTTCATAACTCCTGCCGGAGCCAAATTGCAGAGGCATTAGGAAAACACCTGGCCGGGGATGTGTTTGAAAGCTATTCTGCTGGTACACAATTGAAAGATCATATTAATACTGACGCTGTAAGACTAATGAAGGAAATATATAACATAGATATGGAAAAAACGCAGTATAATAAACTTATTGGGAATATTCCACAGCCGGATGCAGTGATTACAATGGGGTGCAATGTGAGCTGTCCGGTCCTTCCCTATACAATCCGGGAAGATTGGGAACTGAATGATCCCACCGGTAAAAACGATGAAGAATTTATTAAAGTAATTCAAATAATTGAAAAAAAGATAAACCAATTGAAGATTCGGCTTAAGAATTATTAGTTGTAACAATAGTAAATAATGCATACAAAAAACCCCATATTACAAGTTGACCGAAGAGAAGAGCAATGGCTTTTGTATTCGCAAAAATACAAACTTTTGAAAAGCCCTGTCAGGCAGAAGGGGAAAGAAAACACAAGTGACATGGGTGGATTTATGTGGTAAAATGAACGTATTATAGACTTAAATTGGTAATATACGGTTGATATGGAAAAACCATATTATGTGCTGAGTATAACTTTGAATGGCAGAAAGCAAACATTAGGTAATAAAAGTCAAAGCGTCCATCCGTTACAATTTAATGTATACTTCAAAACATGGGGTGAAGAAATCGTGACAGACAAAAAGATCATAGTACAATATACGGTTCTGACATTTTGCATAGCCTATCTTGTGTCAGGCACTTTGATTGCTCTTGGGCAATTTGGATTTTCGGTTCACTCTACGGTTCAAGAATCGTTACAGCACTTAGGAATGAATATTCCTTTTGCAATCTATATTTTGTCCCCTGCTATTGCTTCGTATATCGTTTTGAGGAAAAATAACAAAATAGCAGATTTTAAAGAATGGTTGAAAACTGTTTTTTATGCCAAAAATAATATATCTCTTTATTTGTTCGTTGTTGCAGGGCTTACGCTGTATTTTTTGATACATCATGCAATTTCAGGTCCCACTGAAATGGTGCAGCCATTTTATATGTTCTTCCTTGCTCTGCCAGGCAATCTTATTATCGGCGGCTTGGAGGAAACTGGCTGGGTATACATATTGCAGCCAGGGCTTGAAAAAAAGTATGGTTTTGTTTTATCTTCCATTTATGTCGGAATCATTTGGCTTTTGTGGCATATCCCTCTCTTCTTTATTCCAGGAACGGGTCACTATGAGGGCTTCATTGATTTTTGGATGTTTGCCGTCCAACTCTTTGCATTTCGGTTTTTATATGGGGTAATCTACAAAATATCAGGCAAAGGCCGTGTGTTTATGTGCGTATTATGCCATACCATGTTCAATGCGGCAGGCCCCGTCTTTGGCATCCTGCCTATGACTTGGGCGGGAACCATTGCCGCAAATACTGTGATTGTTCTTCTTTCAATTGTAACTGTTGTAATATACAACAAAAAGAATAGGCGAATAGCATAAGCATTATCTTCAATCATCTTATTAGCATAAGGTGATTTGAAGATAATGCTTATGCTAATAAGGTGATTAAGCAAGTGCAGAATTACTTGTATATCAGATTGCTGCCCTATTCAGCCAACCAAGGGGTATTTTGTTGGTGAAAATCTCCACTCTTAAACCCTTTGACGGGCTGGCTTTTTGCTGTGTCATAAGTATCTGAATGTGTAATTCTAAATATTTTAATATATTCTAAATTTAATAATAGTACAATATAATTAGTTTGCATACATATGTACATCCAAGTGAGACTGAAGCTGGGAGTTTTTTCTCCTAATATAAAATAAAATGTTGGAATATACTAGCTTTTTCGTACACTCCAACACTTATTATAGAACCGTTTTTTATAAAGTAAAACTTTTTTAATGGGAAATGTATCTAAATAATATAAGAGTTTTAAAAAGGGATTGGCTGTGAAAATAGGTTTAAGGGAGAAGAAAAGTATGCATTATTTGTATGAAAGTGAGGAAAACCATATGGGTTTTCCAATAAAAGAATTTATTCATAGTATTAATCAGTTTGAAACACATTGGCACAAAGAGATTGAGATTTTAATGGTATTAAAAGGTTCTATTAATATGAGAGTGGGGAACGAGCAATACACTCTTAAGGAAAATGACTTAATATTAATTAATAGCAATGAAATTCACAATACATACAAAACCGAAGAAGATAATGTTTTATTGGCAATTCAAATAAATACAAATTGTCATTCTCATTGTTATGGGAATCTAAACAGAATGTATATTGACTGTAAATCTTTTCAGTGTAAAAAAGAGGAACAGGTTAAATTCGACCGCATTAGGAAGCGTTTGGCAAAAATAGTTTGGGAACTGAACAAGAAAAAAAAGGGTTATCAATTACTAATAGGAAGCGAAGTACATTTACTTTTAGCTGATTTAATTAGTAATTTTAATTATACCATGCTGGAAGATAATACTTTGTTATGTTTTAATAAGGAAACCCAAAGACTTCAAAACATCATCCAATATATTCATGAGAATATAGAAGGTGGCATTACACTTCAAGATGTGGCAGACAGCCAGAATATAAGTATTTATTATTTATCTCACTTTTTTAAGCAATATATGGGGTTTTCCTTTCAGGAATATATAAATTATATTCGACTGGATAAGGCAGTAATCTTATTAACCAATACAGAGCAAAAGATAACGGAAATCGCCTATTCCAGTGGATTTCCAAGTACAAAAGCTCTCAATACCTGCTTTAGAGAGGCCTATAATTGTACACCCACAGAATACCGGCAAAAGTACAGGAATACGCCGAATGATAAAAAAGGGAAAATGGAGGAACTGAGAAGCAGAACATATTTAGATGTAGATAGAAATATGGCACTGCAGTTGCTGTTTCAATATTTAGAGATTCCAGAAAATAATAGTAAAGATAATCATCAAACGCATAAATTAAATGAAATCATAGAAATGAACGTAGAAAATCAAGTTAAAGAGCTGTTACCGTTCTGGAGGAAATTGGCTTGCTTTGGGAGAGCATCGGACGCATTAAGGGAAGAATTTAGAAATCAATTTAGAGAACTTCAGAAGGATATTGGGTTTGAATATGTGAGATTTCATGGAATCTTTTGTGACGATATGTTGATTATTAACTTTGATGATAATGGAAAATTAATTTATAATTGGTACTATGTAGATAAACTTTTTGATTTCTTTAAAGAAATCAACATCAGACCTTTTGTAGAATTAGGTTTTATGCCTTCTGAATTTGGAAAAACAGACATTACAGTTTTTGCATGGAAAGCAAATATTACTTTGCCAAAAGATATTTCTTTATGGACTAATTTGGTAAAAGAATTTATAAAGCATTGTGTCAATCGATATGGTCTTGCGGAAGTAGAAACCTGGTACTTTGAAGTATGGAATGAGCCTGATTTAGAAAATGTATTTTGGATAGGTGATAAGGAAAGTTATTATGAATTCTTTAAAGAAACTGCTATGGCAGTAAAATCTATATCACCCAATCTAAGAATAGGCGGACCCTCCATAACCTATCAAACAATGATAGAAAATAACTGGCTGGACGAGTTTTTTAAATATACAATAACACATCAAATACCCTTAGACTTTGTATCTTTTCACATTTATTCAGAATCCTATTCCTCAAAGAAATATGCACAGGATCTTTGGGTTCGGGCAAGAAAGGGAGAAGATTTCTTATCATTATTAAATAGCTGGAATGAATTGAAACGAATCTATCATGACAAAGATCATACCTACAACACTATTATTTCAGCAAATCAGAAAATAAAGGAATCTTTTCAAGAAAAACCAGAGCTTCATATTACGGAGTGGAACGCTTCCTCTTATGGAAGAAATCTAATTAATGACACTTGTTTTATAGCAACCTTTATCATTTATAATATTCTAAGAGCAAATGGGAAAACAGATTCCCTAGGTTTTTGGACATTTACGGACATTATAGAAGAACTAAAAATGGGAATTTCCTCTTTTCATGGAGGCTTTGGCCTAATCAATAAAGATGGCATAAAAAAACCCTCTTATTATGCCTATTACTTCCTATCCAAATTAGGACAATATATAATTGATGAAGGCGAAGATTATATCGTAACAAAAGACCAGGACAATATTCAAATATTGCTATACAACTTTGCTTATTTTGATGATTTGTTTATCATGGGCGACACCTCTTTATTAACTAATGAAGCCAGATATTTATCCTTTGAAGAAAAACCAGGCAAAAATATTAATCTTCAAATAAACGGTCTATCAGGCAATTACAAGCAAATATGCTATGAGTTAAACCGTGAAAACGGATCAGCGGTAGACGAATGGATTAAAATGGGCGCTCCCGAAAATATGGATAAGGATGAGATAAAATATTTAAAAGGAAAAGCCTATCCAAAAGTATCCATTGAAATGAAAGATCTAAATAATTCCTATACCCAAACAATACACATACCTGTCCACGGTATTGCACTAATAATCTTAGAAAAGTTAATCTAACAAATAAAAATTTGTTGCAGTAGGACGCTTTGCATGGAGGGGTGTAGAGAACTCAG
>NZ_DAMAUC010000041.1:0-24194 GCF_032079385.1 Anaerocolumna sp. | reverse complement strand
TGACTGCAGCACCGGGTAAGGATGAAAGCATAATTCTTCTTAAAGAATTACCCAGGGTTGTACCGTATCCTCGTTCCAAAGGTTCTACTACAAAACGTCCAAATTTTTTATCTTCAGAAATTTCTGCAATTTCAATTTTTGGTTTTTCAAAATCAAACACAATAGGACCCTCCTTTTGGGTTATTATGATACGATTAATGATTACTTAGAATACAACTCGACGATAAGCATTTCATCTACCGGAACATCAATTTGGTCTCTTGAAGGAATCTCTTTTACCGTACCGGAAAGAGCTTCATGATCTACTTCAAGCCAAGCTGGAACTAATCTGCCAGCTGTTACTTCTAATACATCTTTATATCTTTGTGCACTCTTGAATTTTTCTTTAATTTCAATAACGTCACCAGCTTTTACTTGATAAGATGGGATATTGATGCATCTACCATTAACAAGTACATGCTTGTGATCTACGATCTGTCTAGCTTCTGCTCTTGTTCTACCAAAACCTAAACGGAAAATTACGTTATCCAGTCTAAGTTCAAGAAGAATCATTAAGTTCTCACCAGTTGTGCCGTATTTCATTTTCTTAGCTTTATCAAAATTGTTTCTGAAAGGTTTTTCCAGAACACCATATATAAATTTAGCTTTTTGCTTTTCTCTTAACTGTAATCCGTATTCACTGATTTTTTTACCAGCTCTGGATGATGTTCTATTAGATTTCTTGTCTATACCTAAATATGCAGGTTCTAGGCCAAGTGATCTACATTTTTTTAATACAGGACCCATGTCTCTTGCCATCGTTTACTTACCTCCTATTAGACTCTTCTGCGTTTTGGTGGTCTACATCCGTTATGTGGAACTGGAGTAACATCCTTAATACTTGTTACTTCAATACCGCAAGCTTGAAGTGCACGAATTGCAGCTTCTCTGCCTGAACCAGGACCTTTAACCATAACATCAACAGATTTTAAACCGTGAACTAATGCTGCTTTAGCTGCTGTTTCTGCTGCCATCTGTGCTGCATAAGGAGTTGATTTTCTAGAACCTCTAAAACCTAATCCACCAGCGCTAGCCCATGAAAGAGCATTGCCTTCTGCATCTGTAAGAGTAACAATTGTATTATTAAAAGATGACTGAATATGTGCCTGTCCACGATCGACGTTTTTCTTAACACGTTTCTTGGTCACTTTTTTAGTTGTTGCTAACTTTTTAGCCATTTAACAAACCCTCCTATTGGATTTTTATTACATTATTTCTTCTTGTTTGCAACTGTACGCTTAGGACCTTTTCTAGTTCTAGCATTTGTTTTAGTCTTTTGTCCACGAACTGGAAGGCCTTTTCTATGACGGATACCTCTATAACATCCGATTTCTTGAAGTCTCTTAATATTAAGCGCGATTTCTCTACGCAAATCACCTTCAACCTGTTGTGATGCATCAATAACATCACGAATTCTTCCCACTTCTTCGTCAGTTAAATCTCTAACACGAGTGTCTGGATTAACATTTGCCTCTGCAAGAATACGATTAGCGCTTACTCTTCCGATACCGTAAATATAAGTAAGACCGATTTCTACACGTTTCTCTCTTGGTAAATCTACACCACTAATACGAGCCATGTGCGTAATACACCTCCGTTAATTATTTGGGTGAAAATAATAAGTATCATATACTGTTGTATACGGTGAAATGCATACCTCTTACGTTCACACTCACTTTGATTGATATTTTCTATAAAACATTTTAAAAATAACTTTTGCAATGCCAACACTTCCAAGTGTTTCATTGCGCAGCCGCTTTAAATTGTGACAAGCAAAAACCCTATGCTTACTTGCTGAACATCATGATAATGACATGAATTCAAAACAATAATCAATAGTTCCGTATTAAATTACATGTTTTAGGAACAATAGGGTTCAATACAGAGTATTGAAAATTGTTCACAATATCACAATTGCCAAATGCAGATTGTAACACAGAAAGCAAGAACTACTATATATAAAACAATAAAACCGCTGTGGTAACAGCCAGCTTTTATTGAATATTAGCCTTGTCTTTGTTTGTGTCTAGGATTCTCACAGATTACTCTGATACTTCCCTTTCTTTTGATAATCTTACACTTTTCGCAAATTGGTTTTACTGATGATCTTACTTTCACAGTAATTCACTCCTTTCAAAAAAAGTCCGTCTTACATTATAACATTGTACTTGCTAAAAATCAAGTAAAAACTAATATTTTTTATATGAAATAAATAAAACCATATATCTTAAAACATTTTATTTATTTGACGGTACCCTTATCGCTGCGAGATACTAAAATTTATAATCTTTGCAGCCTATTATTTATCACGCCAGATAATTCTTCCTTTTGTTAAATCATATGGAGATAATTCTAAGGTAACTTTATCGCCTGGTACAATTTTGATGAAGTTCATACGAAGTTTTCCACTAATGTGTGCTAAAACTCTATGTCCGTTCTCTAATTCCACTTGAAACATAGCATTTGGTAATTTTTCAACAACAGTTCCTTCAATTTCTACAACATCCGATTTTGACATATTGTCACCTCCATGATTTAGGATTTTAGGTCTATAAAAAGTTTAATTACTTTTTTTATTTCTTCATTGGTTATCTTTTCATCATTAGCGTATTTTTTTATAAAGTTGTTATCTCTAAAATGAACAAGCTGAACATGTTTTTTGTTTTTCTTCTTCGGTCTGTCAACTGTTCGAAATACGCCATCTACTAAGTATACATATTCAGAATCTGATTTTACTATGACAAAGTGTTCACCTTTATCATGACCGGCTTTTGATATCACTATCTCGCCAACTTCATACTCTATCATATAAATCTCCATTCTACCGAAACCAAATCATTTTTTGTTACTTTAGAATTGATAATATTTCCGGTTCTCCATCCGTAATAAGGATAGTATTTTCATAGTGCGCAGATAAAGAGCCATCATCAGTAACAACAGTCCAATCATCATCTTCCCAATATACATCGTAACGACCTGCATTTACCATAGGTTCGATTGCCAGGGTCATTCCAGGTTCCAGTTTGATACCTCTTCTTTTTTGTCTAAAATTCGGAATCTGAGGTTCTTCATGCATAGCGGTACCAATTCCATGTCCTACCAAGTCTCTGACTATTGAAAATCCGAAAGATTCTACATAATCTTGTATAGCAGCGGAAATCTCATGTAGATGATTGCCAGATTTTGCAAATTTAATACCTTCATAAAAGCTTTCCTGAGTTACATTAATTAGTTTCTTAGCTTCTTCACTAATTTCACCAACTGCCCAAGTCCTTGCTGCATCTGATTGATAACCTTTGTAAATAACTCCACAATCAAGACTGACAATGTCACCTTCTTTTAAGAAAGTTTTTTTATTAGGTATTCCGTGTACCACCTGTTCATTTATGGACACACAAACAGAGGCAGGAAAACCGTTGTAATTTAAGAAGGACGGAATGCAATCATAACTACGTATTAATTCATTTGCCTTTTTATCAATATCTAATGTAGATACTCCTGGTTGTATAATGTTTTTCAATTCTTCGTGAACAGTGGCTAAGATACGTCCTGCTTCACGCATTAATTCTATTTCTCTTTCTGACTTTATTGTTACTGCCATTTTTGTTTCTCCCTTGCGATAAAACCACACTAATTTTTCAGTATTTTATCAATAGCTGAAAAGACGTCAGTCATTTCCATTGTGCCATCAACTTCAACCAATACACCTTTGTTTGTGTAATATTCAATTAACGGCTGTGTTTGTTCATGGTAAACACGCAAACGTTTTATTACGGTTTCCGGCTTATCATCATCACGTAAAACGGTGTTTCCGCCGCAGACATCGCAGATGCCTTCTAATTTTGTTGGTATGTTTATAATGTGGTACGTAGCTCCGCATGATAAACACGCTCTACGTCCGGACATTCTATCTACGATATTTTGATCCGGTACTTCAATATTTATAGCATAGTCTATTTTTTGGTTCATATTCATTAGTGCTGAATCTAATGCTTCTGCCTGGGGAATTGTTCTTGGAAAACCGTCTAATACATATCCGTTTTTGCAATCTTCCTGCTCCACACGATCTACTACCAGATCTACAACTAATTCATCAGGAACCAGTAACCCCTGGTCCATATATGTTTTGGCTTTGTTCCCTAACTCTGTACCATTTTTAATATTTGCTCTAAATATATCACCGGTTGAAATATGCGGAATTACATATTTAGCTGCAATTTTCTTAGCTTGTGTTCCTTTTCCTGCTCCCGGAGCTCCTAGCATAATAATTTTCATACCGATTTCCTCCCACACTTATCCTCATAAAACATCTAAAAATGTAAAATCTGCAAATGGCGGAGCAGAGCCCCGCCTTTACAATCTAATTTACTCTATGTTTACTAATCGTTAAGAAATCCTTTGTAATGACGTACCAACATCTGTGATTCAATTTGCTTCATTGTTTCAAGAACAACACCAACAACAATGATTAAAGATGTTCCGCCAAATGTAACGTATGCGCCAAAAGCACCCAAGAAAATTAAAGGTACAATTGCTACAATAGTAAGTCCAGCAGCACCAATAAATATAATATTATTCAGCACTTTGGTTAAGTATTCTGTAGTCGGTTTTCCAGGACGGATACCTGGTATAAATCCACCTTGCTTTTTCATATTATTCGCAATTTCAATTGGATTGAAAGTAATGGATGTATAAAAATAAGCAAAGAATACTAATAATGCGATATAAATTAATGCTCCCAGAGTATACTTAAACTCGCCCCAGCTTGAAATATTAAACCATTTTGATTGGCTCAATAAATATAAAAACTTAGGGAATACATGGGCCCTTGCAGGCTCAACGCCAAAGAAAGAAGCTACAACAATAGGAAACTGCATAAAAGAACTAGCAAAAATTACTGGTATAACACCGGCAGTATTTACCTTTAAAGGAATATGAGAGGATTGTCCTCCAATCATTTTTCTGCCTTGTACTTTTTTAGCATACTGTACTGGTATTTTTCTTTCTGCATCTTGTAATACAATAATGAATAATACCATAGCTGCTATTACTACAACAATTACTACAGTTGCAATAATAGCATTTACTACAGATGATGCGCCTGCGATAAATTGTTTATATAAGTTCACAAAATCTCTTGGCATTCCTGCAACAATATTAATTAACAAAATAATTGAAATACCGTTACCAACACCTTTTTCCGTAATTCTTTCACCTAACCACATTAAGAATGCAGAGCCGGCTGAGAAAGAAGCAACAATAACAGCAATATTTGCAAAGGTTCCGCCGCCTTCTAATAAGCCTGAGCTGCCAAAGCCGACAGCCATTGCAAATGATTCAATAACTGCTAATCCAACAGTCACATAACGTGTATATTCTTGGATCTTTTTCCTGCCGTCTTCGCCTTCTTTTTGCATCTCTTCCAGTTTAGGAATTGCTATGGTTAATAGCTGCATAATGATGGAAGAAGTAATATATGGCGTAATACTAAGTGCAAAGATAGACATCTGGGTAAAAGAACCGCCTGTTAGGGTATCAAAGAACCCTAACGCAGTCTGGGATCCAACCCAAAACTCAAAATACGCTCTATTGATACCAGGCACAGGAAGTATGGAACCTAATCTTATTATTATCAGTGCTACAAAAGTGTATAATAACTTACGTCTTATATCCTTAATTTTTAAAGCATTTCGGAACGTTTTAAACATATCCTAAATCACCTCAGCATTTCCACCAAGAGCTTGAATCTTTTCTGCTGCGCCGGCACTGAAAGCATTTACCTTGACATCAAGTTTCTTAGTTAGTTCTCCATTTCCTAGGATCTTAACACCATCTCTTGGGTTCTTAATAACACCTGCCTCGATTAATGTTGCAACTGTAACTTCAGAACCGTCTTCAAATATATTTAGTCTATCAACGTTAATAGAAACGATTTCTTTTGTATTTCTGTTTGTAAATCCTCTTTTAGGTAGAGTACGAATAAAAGGAGTTTGACCACCTTCAAAACCAACTCTAGGTGCTCCGGAACGTGCCTTTTGTCCTTTATGTCCTTTACCTGCAGTTTTACCATTTCCTGAACCATGTCCACGGCCTCTTCTAAAGTTTGCACTTTGTTTTGCACCGTCAGCTGGTCTTAATTCTGATAAATTCATAGATTACACCTCCTTACTTCTTTGTAATTATATTTCTTCAACCTTTACTAAATGTCTTACTTGGTCAACCATGCCTCTTACTGCTGCATTGTCCGGCATCTCAACAGATTTGTGTAATTTACGAAGACCTAATGCTTCTACTGTTTTTTTATGCTTTGGGATTGAGCCAATTGTAGATTTTACTAAAGTTATTTTTAATTTTTCTGCCATCTTGAGCCCCTCCTAACCTAACATATCTTCAACAGAAATACCACGTAACTTAGCCACTTCCTCAGGAGTCTTAAGTTGACATAATCCTTCAATAGTTGCAAGAACAACGTTTTGCTTATTGTTGGAGCCAAGTGACTTTGTACGGATATTCTTTAAACCAGCAAGCTCAAGTACGTTACGAGCCGGACCACCTGCGATAACACCAGTACCTTCAGGGGAACGTTTTAATAATACTGAAGCACCACCGAATTTACCGATAAAATCATGTGGTATACTGCCATTTTCATCTATAGGTAAGCTGATTAATTTCTTAATTGCATCTTCTTTTCCTTTACGAATTGCTTCCGGAATTTCTGCAGCTTTTCCTAAACCTGCACCAACGTGTCCGTTCTTGTCACCAACAACAACTAAAGCTGTAAATCTGAAATTACGTCCACCTTTAACTACTTTAGTTACACGTTTAATTGATACTACTTTATCTTCTAATTCTAATTGACTAGCATCAACGATTGTACGTTTCATGTGTTTTCCTCCTTGCTTAGAATTCCAGACCAGCTTCTCTTGCTGCTTCTGCTAATGCTTTTACCTTTCCTTGATATATAAATCCGCCTCTATCAAAGACAACAGTTGTAATACCTTTTTCCAATGCTTTCTTAGCAATAACAGTTCCTAAATATGCTGCTGCTGCTACATCGTTTGTCTTTTCAATTTCAGCCTTAACATCCTTTTGAAGAGTAGAAGCTGACACTAAAGTATTACCAACTGTATCGTCAATAATTTGAGCGTACATATGATTATTACTTCTAAACACAGCTAAACGTGGTCTTTCAGGAGTACCGGAGAAACGATTACGTAATTTTCTATGTTTATTTAAACGAACTTTAGATCTTGTTTCTTTACTAACCATTTGTTTTCACACCTCCTATTATTTCTTACCAGTCTTACCAACTTTACGTCTAATAACTTCGTCAGCATATTTAATACCTTTGCCCTTGTATGGTTCAGGTCTTCTCTTATCTCTGATTTCAGCAGCGTATTGGCCAACTTTTTCTTTATCAATACCTTTTACTGTAATTTTATTTTGTCCATCTAATATAGACTCAACACCTTCAGGATCAGTCATAACTACTGGATGTGAATATCCAAGAGTTAATGTTAATTCTTTGCCTGCTTTTGCTGCTCTGTAACCAACACCGTTGATTTCAAGCACTTTCTCATAACCAGCTGTTACACCAGTTACCATATTAGCGATTAATGTTCTTGTAAGACCATGTAAAGATTTCATTTTCTTTAATTCATTAGGTCTTGTTACAATAACTTCTGAACCTTCTAATGCAATATTCATTTCTGAAGGTAATACTCTTTCAAGTGTTCCCTTAGGACCTTTTACAGTCACTTTATTATTTTCTGCTATATCTACAGTTACACCTGCCGGTATAGCGATAGGCATTCTTCCTATACGTGACATGCCCGCACCTCCTGTGATTTTTTATGGGGGAAGATTAATATTAATTGTAGGTTATTCATTAAGTCTACGCTTGATTGGTTTATCAAGACGGCCAGACTTTTGTTCGGTCAGCATTGACTTCGTCAATACGTGCTCGAATACTTCCAGTATCCAGACTCGAAAAAACTCCGTTTTTCCTCGTTGTACGTAAGCATCGACTTCGTCGATACGTGCTCGAAACTTCGAGCACTACATTGAATCTTTGATTCAATGTGCTTACTTCCATATTACCAGATGAATGCTAATACCTCGCCACCTACGTTTAATGCTCTTGCTTCTTTATCAGTTACAACACCTTTATTTGTTGAAATAATAGCTGTTCCAAGTCCTCCAAGTACTTTTGGAAGTTCTTCTTTGTTTGCATAAACACGAAGACCTGGTTTAGAGATTCTCTTAAGTCCTGTAATGACTTTAACATTTTTGTCTTTACCATATTTTAATGTGATATGGATTGTCTTGAAGCCATCAACTTCTTCTATGTCATATTTTTTAACATAACCTTCTTTTAATAGAATGTCAGCAATTGCTATCTTCATCTTAGAAGCAGGTATATCTACTGTATCATGTTTCGCAGTATTGGCATTACGAATTCTTGTAAGCATATCTGCAATTGGATCGCTCATTGTCATTTCATTTGCCTCCTTCCTTGTTTCCTACCAGCTTGCCTTTTTAACACCTGGTATTTGTCCTTTATAAGCTAATTCACGGAAGCAGATTCTGCAAACTCCGTATTTTCTTAAATATGCATGTGGACGTCCACAGATTCTACAACGGTTATATTCTCTAGTCGAAAACTTTTGTGTACGTTGTTGTTTTATCTTCATTGACGTTTTAGCCATGGAATTCCCTCCTAACTATTTTTTGAATGGCATACCGAATAATGTCAATAATTCACGAGCTTCTTCATCAGTTTTAGCTGTGGTTACGAAGATAATATCCATACCTCTAACCTTATCAACCTTATCATACTCGATTTCAGGGAAAATTAATTGTTCTTTAATTCCAAGAGCGTAATTTCCTCTTCCGTCAAATGCATTGTCATTAACACCTCTAAAGTCACGTACACGAGGTAGTGCTAAATTGATTAGACGATCAGCAAATTCATACATTTTTTCGCCTCTTAAAGTTACCTTACATCCGATTGGCATACCTTCTCTGATTTTGAAGTTAGCTACGGATTTCTTTGCTTTTGTAATAACCGCCTTTTGTCCAGCAATTATTTCAAGATCTTTAACAGCAGCATCTAAAAGCTTAGAGTTATCTTTCGCTTCGCCAACACCCATGTTAATTACGATTTTATTTAATTTTGGTACTTCCATAACGTTTTTATATCCAAACTTTTTAGTCATACCATCTACTATTTCATTTAAATAAGTTTCTTTTAATCTAGTCAACGTATGAGACCTCCTCTCTTAGAATTAGTCGATTACTTCGCCGGTTGATTTTGCGATACGAACTTTTTTAGGTCCTTTTTTACCTTCTTCAGTTGTGAAACCAATTCTAGTAACCTTACCCTTATGCACGTACATAACATTTGAAATATCAATCGGTGCTTCTTGGTGAACAATACCACCTTTTGGATCAGCCTGGCTTGCTTTAGAGTGCTTTGTTATCATATTGATACCTTCAACTAAAACCTTGCCATCTAATACAGCTATTACTTTGCCTTCTTTGCCTTTATCTTTACCGGTAATAACTTTTACGTTATCGCCTTTTTTGATTTTAATAGTTGACACAGTCGACACCTCCTTATAATACTTCTGGTGCTAATGAAACGATTTTCATGAATTGCTTTTCTCTCAATTCTCTCGCTACTGGTCCAAAGATACGGGTACCTTTTGGATTTTTATCATCTTTAATGATAACTGCAGCATTTTCATCGAATCTTATATATGAACCATCTTTACGACGAGCTCCTTTTACAGTACGAACAACGACAGCTTTAACCACGTCACCCTTCTTAACAACACCGCCTGGTGTTGCATCTTTGACAGAAGCAACGATGATATCGCCGATATTAGCATATCTTCTAGTTGAACCACCTAATACACGAATGCAAAGTAATTCTTTCGCACCGGTATTGTCAGCAACTTTAAGTCTTGATTCTTGTTGTATCATGACTCTACTCCTTTCAGCATTTATTACTTCGCTCTTTCGATAATCTTAACAAGTCTCCATCTCTTATCCTTGGATAAAGGTCTTGTCTCCATAACTTCTACTCTATCACCAATATTACATTCATTGTTTTCATCATGAACCTTTAATTTAGAAGTTCTTTTTACAATCTTGTTGTATAATGGATGTTTTACGTGGTCTTCAATTGCAACTACAATTGTTTTGTCCATCTTATCACTAACTACTTTACCAGTACGAGTTTTTCTTAGATTTCTCTCCACAACAATTTCTCCTTTCCCGAATCGTTGAAATGTGATTATTTAGAAGCCTTAGCATTCTCGGAAATCACTGTTTGAATTCTTGCGATATTCTTTCTAACCTCTTTAATTCTGCTTGTATTATCTAATTGATTTGTTGCGTTCTGGAATCTTAAATTAAAAAGTTCCTTCTTAGCAGCTACTAATTCTTCGTTCAATTCTGCAGCTGATTTGTTCTTTAAATCTTCTACATATTTATTAGTTTTCACTGCCCGCACCTCCTTCTAAGTCTGCGCGAGAAACTATTTTACATTTCACTGGCAATTTGTGCATAGCAAGACGTAATGCTTCTCTAGCTACTTCTTCAGGTACACCGGAGATTTCAAATAATACACGTCCTGGTTTTACCACTGCTACCCAGTATTCTAATGAGCCCTTACCGGAACCCATACGAGTTTCTGCTGGTTTTGTTGTTACAGGTTTATCAGGGAATATTTTAATCCAAACTTTACCACCACGTTTGATGTAACGAGTCATAGCAACACGGGCAGCTTCAATTTGGTTTGATTTTATCCAAGCTGGTTCTAAAGCTACAATACCATATTCGCCGTTAGAAATTGTATTACCTCTTGTAGCTTTTCCGGACATAGTACCACGGAATTGCTTACGGCGTTTAACTCTTTTTGGCATTAACATTATTTATCGCTCCCTTCCTTTTTTGCTCCTTTAGTTGGAAGTACTTCTCCGTGGTAAATCCAAACTTTTACGCCTAATTTACCATAAGTTGTATCTGCTTCTGCAAAACCATAATCAATATCAGCACGTAATGTTTGTAAAGGAATTGTTCCGTCACTATAGAACTCTGTACGAGCCATATCTGCTCCACCAAGGCGTCCGGCAACAGCGGTTTTAATACCCTTTGCTCCAGCTTTCATGGTTCTACCCATTGTAGATTTCATTGCTCTTCTGAAAGAAATACGGTTTTCTAGTTGAGCTGCAATACTTTCTGCTACTAATTGAGCATTTGTATCCGGTCTTTTAACTTCCTTAATATCTACCATTAACTTCTTAGAAGTGAATTTTTGAATTTCAACTTTTAATTTTTCAATTTCAGATCCACCTTTACCGATTACCACGCCAGGTTTAGCAGTAAAGATAATAACTTTTAATCTATCAGACGCTCTTTCTATTTCAATTTTTGAAATTCCAGCGCTGTATAATTTCTTTTTCAGATATGTTCTGATGTTGTAGTCCTCAACTAAGTTATCTGCAAAATCAGCTTCAGCATACCATCTTGAGTCCCAGTCATTAATGACACCGACTCTTAAGCCATGAGGATTAACTTTCTGTCCCATTATTGCCCTCCTTATCTTTCATTAAGCACAACAGTGATGTGACTCATTCTCTTTAAGATTCTATAAGCTCTACCCTGTGCTCTTGGTCTGATTCTCTTCATTGTTGGTGCCTGACCAGCATAACACTCTTGAATATATAATTTACTTACGTCCATACCATTATTATTTTCAGCATTTGCAATTGCTGATTTTAATACTTTTTCAATAACGCTCGAAGCATATCTTGGGTTGTAAGCCAAAATACCAAGAGCTGTTTCAACGTCTTTACCGCGAATGGCGTCTAATACGAAACAAGCTTTTTGAACAGACACTCTTGCATATGATACTTTAGCTGATGGTCTTGTATCTCTATTCTCATTTCTTTCTCTCTTTATCTGGGATCTATGTCCTTTTGCCATGGATGTAACCTCCTTTCAATTCCAAACTGTCTATCTCTTTCCAGTCTTCTTTTCGTCTTTTCCATGTCCTCTGAATGTTCTGGTTGCCACAAACTCACCAAGTTTATATCCAACCATATCTTCTGTTACATATACAGGCACATGTCTTCTTCCATCATGAACTGCAATTGTATGTCCAACCATTTGAGGGAAAATTGTAGAACGACGTGACCAAGTTTTAACAACTGTTTTGTCACCTGCTTTATTCATAGCATCTATCTTTTTCAATAAATGTTCGTCTGCAAATGGTCCTTTTTTTAATGAACGAGCCATAGGTTTAACCTCCTTAATTATTTAACATTCTTACCGTCTCTTGTTCTTACGATCAACTTGTTAGACTTCTTGTTCTTCTTTCTTGTCTTCAAACCAAGTGCAGGTTTACCCCAAGGAGTAACAGGGCTCGGACGGCCAATACCTGTCTTACCTTCACCACCACCATGTGGATGGTCATTAGGGTTCATAACAGAACCACGAACTGTAGGTCTAATACCCATGTGACGTTTACGACCAGCTTTACCAATGTTAATTAATTCATGATCAATATTACCAACCTGGCCAATTGTAGCACGGCAGATGATTGGAACCATTCTCATTTCACCTGATGGTAATCTAAGTGTTGCATATTTGCCTTCCTTAGCCATTAACTGTGCTGAGTTACCTGCAGAACGAACTAATTGTCCACCCTTGCCAGGATATAATTCAATGTTATGAATTTGTGTACCAATTGGAATGTTTTGAAGTGGTAAACAATTACCTACTCTGATTTCTGCTTTCTCACCATTCATAAGCTTTGATCCAACGGTAAGTCCGTTAGGAGCTAAGATATATGCTTTTTCACCATCTGCATAGCAGATTAATGCGATATTAGCTGTTCTGTTTGGATCATATTCGATTGCTACAACAGTTGCAGGAATATCGTCTTTTCTTCTTTTAAAATCAATGATTCTATATTTTTTTCTAGGACCACCACCGTGGTGTCTAACTGTAATCTTTCCTTGATTATTACGACCTGCTGTCTTATTTAAAGAAACAAGTAATGATTTCTCAGGAGTTGATTTTGTAACTTCTGCAAAATCAGATGAGGTCATATTTCTTCTGGAAGGTGTATATGGGTTATAGGTTTTAATTCCCATTTTTTGCACTCCTTTCGTAGCTGTAATAACGCCCTGTATAAATACAGTTGAAACGTCATTACCTTTTATTCTTTTATCGGCGAATAAACAACCATAATTGTTTAATTCAAATTATATAAATCGAAATCAATCTAAATTATAGACCAGAGAAAATTTCAATTTCTGCGCTGTCTTCTGTTAATTGAACAATTGCTTTCTTAGTTTTAGAAGTTTTACCAACTGTGTTTCCACGTCTGCGGTTTTTACCCTCTAAATTCATAGTGTTAACACTAGCAACTTTTGTTCCAGCGAACATTTTTTCAACAGCCTCTTTGATTTGATTCTTAGTTGCATCTGTATGAACGGAAAATGTATATTTCTTTTCGCTCATGGAGTTCATACTTTTTTCAGTGATAATCGGTTTAAGTATAACATCATAATATTTTAAATCTGCCATTATGCGTACACCTCCTCAATTTTTGCAACTGCATCTTTTGTTAACACGATTGAATCATATTTTAAGATATCATATACGTTAATAGTGTTTGGTAATGCAGTTCTTACAGAAGGAATGTTTCTTGCAGAAAGAATTACGTTTTCATTCTTATCTCCAAGTACAACTAATGCCTTACTTACTTTTAAGTTATCAAGTACTGCAGCCATTTTCTTTGTTTTGATTTCATCAAAGTTAAGCTCATCAAGTACATAAATTTTCTCAGCTGCTACTCTTGAAGTTAAAGCTGATTTTAATGCAAGTCTCTTTTCCTTTTTATTTAATTTGAAGGAATAGTCTCTTGGCTTTGGAGCAAATACAACACCGCCACCTTTCCATTGTGGTGATCTTGTTGAACCTTGTCTTGCATGACCTGTTCCTTTTTGTCTCCATGGCTTTCTTCCGCCACCACTTACTTCAGAACGGGTTTTAGCACTTTGTGTTCCTTGGCGTTTATTTGCAAGTTGTTGAACAACTGCTAAGTGAACTAAATGTTCATTTATTTCTACTCCGAAGATAGCATCGTTTAATTCAATAGAACCAACGGCTTTACCTTCCATATTATAAACAGATACGTTTGCCATCTGTGTGTTCCTCCTTTCTTAAAGCTTCTAGTTTGATTTAACTGATTGTTTCAATATTACCATAGCTTTTTTAGGTCCTGGTACAGAGCCTTTTACTAAAATAACATTGTTCTCGGTGTCAATTTTAACAACTTCAAGGTTTTGAACAGTTACTTTTACATTACCCATTTGACCTGGCATCTTTTTACCTTTAAATACTCTACCAGGGCTTGTAGCTGCACCACTGGAACCTGCATGTCTATGGAATTTAGAACCATGGGCCATAGGTCCTCTGGACTGTCCGTGTCTCTTAATTGCACCTTGGAAACCTTTACCTTTTGATGTTCCAGTAGCATCAATTTTGTCACCTTCTACGAAGATGTCAACTTTGATTTCTTGTCCTACTGTGAAATCAGCGGCATTCTCAAACTTAAACTCTTTAAGATACTTTTTGTTAGCAACACCTGCTTTTGCAAAGTGTCCTTTTCTAGGTTTGTTTACCAATATCTCTCTTATATCTCCAAAACCAACCTGTACTGCACTGTATCCATCATTTTCAACAGTTTTTACTTGTGTTACTGCACAAGGTCCTGCTTGTAATACAGTTACCGGAATTAAAGCTCCGTTTTCATTGAAGATTTGAGTCATTCCGACTTTTGTAGCTAATAATGCTTTCTTCATTTCTTATTGCACCTCCTGTTTAATCTACAGCGGATTACATTTACATGTAATCATCCTAGATGGTCTACAACTAGTGCTGGCTCCTTCGTAAGCCTTTCCCTATATATAAACCCTAAAGGATTCTTTCATTTTTAATGCTTATTTTGCTTTCATCTTAATGTCGATGTACACACCAGCTGGCATTTCTAATCTTGATAATGCATCAACTGTCTTTTGTGTAGGTGTGATGATATCGATTAATCTCTTATGTGTTCTTTGTTCGAACTGCTCTCTGGAGTCTTTGTACTTGTGTACCGCTCTAAGAACCGTAATTACTTCCTTCTTAGTAGGTAGGGGTACCGGTCCACTCACCTTTGATCCTGTCTTCTTTACAGTTTCGATGATTTTTGCAGCTGATTGATCGATTAATTGATGATCATACGCTTTTAATGTAATTCTCATTACTTGACTTGCCATAAAAAAAGTCGCCTCCTTTTCGCACTTAATAGCAGTACGACAAGCGGTGACTGTACACTCAACCGTGTGTGTCCTTATCTTGAAACCTCAACAAGCAAACCTATTCTTAGATTTACTTAATTTCATGCAATGAACTACATACGTTTATCTGCTCGTGGCAGAATTATCGTTTTGTACAGTGACTTGTCGCCAGTTTCCTAACATGACATTCGCTCCACGGAATAACCTACAATTTTATGTAGCAACCTCTCGCTTCTACGCTATCAATGTCACAGCATTAATCAGTATACTACAGCTTTTTTTATTTTGCAAGTGCTTTTTTAAAATTTTTTTACTTTTTTTGTTTGACGGACGGTTTGAGGGGGAGGGTGGGGGTGGCAGCTGGGATCAGGTTTGGTATCCATTCTTTTTGGGTTGTGGTAACATGAGGGTTTGCAGGTATATAATAAGCGAGTTTTTTAGTCGCTACGAGCATTTTGCCGGAATTGTCCGCTTTGATAGGTCAACAAGTTGCCCTCTCTAATCGGACAATTCCGGTAAAATGTCTACGCGAACAAAAAACTCTTTCTTATTATATACCTGCAAATCCTCATGTTTATTTACGGTGTGGAGAATGGATACCAAACCTGATCCCAGCTGCCACCCCCGCCCTCCCTGCTCAAACCTGATGGAAAATAGTTTAGTGTTGTAATAAATAGTTAAACATTGTTTTGATATTGCTAAGTTTTAGTTTTGATATTTTGTATTTTAGTTTCTTATTTGTTATAGAGCTTAAGATAATGGATACAAATAGCTGATGCTAAGTTTATCTTAAGTTTGAGTTATTATTATATAGGTAGTCTTATGATCTTAATAATGGAATCTATATAAAATTATGGGGGCTTAAGGGGTTAATAGTGATTATAATTCAGCAAAATGATTTCTAATATTCTATTATTTACAGTTATTAATTATATATGATAATATTTCCATAAAACTCGTGAACAATTTTTAGCTATAAGAAAAACGGCATTTGATTAATTATCATCTGCCGTTTCTTCTTATATATAGTGTAATTTGTATTAGGATTCTTTAAATATTTCATAATATAGGTCCAGAGTTACCTTCTAATTTTAATAGAAAGTTTTAGTTCTATAGTTGGCTTTCTATTTTTCACTGGTCCAGCGTCCGGAAGCTCCACATGGTAATACTAAGCCGTTAGATGTTACAGGTAGACCGATTTCGTCTGCTTGTACATTGCCGCCGAATTTAGAAGCCATCTCTATGCCCAGCAGATAGGATAGTACAGCGGGCTGCAATCCTGTGGTGTAGGAATTAATTAGGAAGAATAAGGGGTCCTCTTTTAGCACTTGGGTACAGAGCTTTACGAAAGGATGAATGCTTTCTTCTATCTTCCAGATTTCTCCCTTAGGGCCTCTTCCATAAGAAGGGGGGTCCATGATAACGGCATCGTATCGATTGCCTCTGCGAATTTCTCTTTCTACAAATTTTACGCAGTCATCAACGATATAGCGAATTGGTGCTTCTTCTAAAGATGAGTGAGCTGCATTTTCTTTGGCCCAGGTTACCATTCCCTTGGAGGCATCTACGTGAGTTACCGCAGCACCTGCTTTGGCAGCTGCAACGGTGGCTCCGCCGGTATAGGCAAATAGGTTCAATACCTTTATTTCACGGGCAGGATCTTTTTTCTTTGCTTTTTTAATGATTTGGCTAAACCATTCCCAATTTGCTGCCTGCTCAGGAAATAATCCTGTATGTTTAAAACTAAAGGGCTGCAAATTAAAAGTTAGATCTTTATATTCTATCTTCCACTGCTTTGGTAAATCAAAGAATTCCCATTCTCCGCCGCCTTTACTGCTTCTATGATAATGTGCATTTTTTTGTTTCCAGCCCTTCTCTGTTTTAGGCGTATCCCATATAACCTGCGGATCCGGGCGCACTAAGATATAATTTCCCCAACGTTCTAATTTTTCCCCTTGAGACGCATCTATTACTTCATAATCCTTCCATCCATCTGCAATCCACATAATCTATCTCTCTTTCTTGTCAAACATTTACCTGATTTATTCCCTTGGGTTTACTGTATTTTAATTATAAAGGCTATCTCTCTTTTGTCAACTTTTTATTATTTAGTATTATGGATAAAAATATAGTCCCTCCTGCCTTTATACCCATAAAATATATTGGTGTAATTAGTCCCCCACCTGCCCTATCCGTATTTTTGATAAAATTTTATCCCCGCATATTCTTTTAAGCACACTCATAAATTATTTATAAAGCTTTTCCTATTTTAATCATTCTATTATTATTTTAACCATTTTTTAACTTGACGTAGTAGGCAAATAATAATAAACTGAGAATCATAGTACATTATTAACACAGGCGCAGCAAGCACAATCTGCTACTGCCCATAATAATTATAAAGATGGAGGGATTCATATGGGAATATTAACAAGATTCAAAGATATTATGTCCAGTAACATTAACGCACTGCTTGATAAAGCAGAAGATCCAGAAAAGATGATAGATCAATGTTTGAGAAATTTAAACAGTGATTTAGGCAAAGTGAAAGCAGAAACCGCAAGTATTATGGCGGAAGAACAACGTGCTAAGAGAGTTCTTGATGATTGCAATGAAGAAATTGCTAAAATGCAGGAATATGCGGTAAAGGCTCTACAAGCCGGTAACGAAGATGATGCCAGAAAGTTCTTAGAGCAGAAAGCTTCTTTAACTTCTAAACAAAGTGGTTTACAAGAAGCTTATGATTTAGCACATACCAATGCTACGAATATGCGGGAAATGCATGACAAATTAATATCTGATATAAACGAACTGGAATCTCGTAAAGATATGATAAAAGGTAAATTAGCTGTTGCAAAAACCCAGGACCGCATTAATAAAATGACCTCTTCCGTTGCAAGTGCAAATAATTCAATGGCTAGCTTTAATAAATATGAAGAAATGGCAAATAAGGCAATCGACAAAGCAAACGCTATGGCCGAATTAAACAAGTCTTCTGCCGATAATTCTATTAAGGATTTAACCAAGAAATATTCATCCGAATCAAACGCATCTATAGATAGCGAATTAGAAGCGTTAAAAGCCAGCTTAAATAAATAAGAAGGATGAAGAGCTGTCTTAGAAGAAATCTTTTAAGACAGCTTTTTTTCACACAAATAGTACATTTTTATGCTATAATAGTCTATATTCACAGCTTACCAGGTAAGCTGTAATACAAACTTTCATAGCTGTAGATTTATGCAGTATATGTTTTTATAAAAAGGTGGAGAATCATATGGTAGTACAGTATAAATGTCCTAATTGCGGGGCAGATATGGCATTCGACAGTACAACCGGCATGTTGCATTGCGATAGCTGTGGCAGAAATGAAAATATAGAAAACATGCCAAAACAGGATGACAGCTGGCAAAATAATCAGGGAAATTATCAGCAACGTCACAGTTCTGCAAGAGAAGAGTATACCTCTTGGGGCAGAGAAGATACTTCCCATTCTCATCATTTTGGGGAAAATGATGTTAAAGAATATCATTGTAAGAATTGTGGCGCAGTTCTTATTACAGATACAGATACCACAGCAACAACCTGCAGTTTTTGCGGGGCAGGTGTGGTTTTAGGGGATAGACTTACCGGTAATTTAGCACCTGCAAAAGTAATCCCATTTTCTATTAATAAGGAACAGGCCAGAGAAGCCTTTCGCAAATGGTGCAAAAAAGGCCTGCTGACTCCAAAAGGGTTTATGACCGCTGACCGAATTAAGAATATCACCGGTCTTTATGTTCCTTTTTGGCTTTATGATTTAAATGGACGGGGAGAAGTAAACGCGACCTGTACCAGAGTTCGTACGTATACGCAGGGGGATTATATCTACACAGAAACAAAGTATTTTAATGTTTACCGGAATGTAGACCTGAATTACCTTAAGGTACCTGCAGATGCCTCCTCAAAGATGAACGATGAATTAATGGATAAATTAGAGCCCTATAACTATGGCAATCTAAAAGATTTTAATATGCCTTATCTGGCAGGTTATATTGCGGAAAAATATAATTATGATAATAAACAGTTATTTCCCCGAGTGAGGCAGAGGGTGGATTCCTATGTAAATAATTTTATAGATTCCACCATTCGCGGTTATACCACAACTACCTATCATAGTAAAAATATTAACTTAAGGGAAGTCCATGCCGATTATGTACTCCTTCCGGTATGGATGGTTTGTTATGATTATAAAAAATCAGATCATATATTTGCAATGAATGGTCAAACGGGTAAGATTGTTGGAAAACCACCTTTAAGTATAGGTAAAATTGCTGCATGGTTTGGCGGAATCAGCGGAGCTGCATTTGTCATAATGCAAATAATTTCTTTAGTTTCGGGGGGGTTTTAATATGAGAATAGATAACCAGATTATAATGTCCCTAAAATATAAAGGTTCCTCTTTTACTTTAGAAAGAAATAACACCCAGGAATCATGCAGGAAAAGTAATTTAATAAAAAGGTGCTTTCTCTTCCTTTTACTATTTACTTTAATTTCGGCTTTGGGTAAGACTGCTGTATCGGCAGCCCCGGAAGACCGAAAAGTTTTTGATTATTATGAACTTTTCTCTGAAAAAGAAGTTGAAAAGTTAGAAGAGGTAAGTAAGAAATACAGTGAAGAAGGTAAAGTTGATATTGTTGTCATTACAACGGATGATTTATTAGGAAAAAGCAGACTTAAATATTTAGAAGACTTTTATGACGAATACAAATTTGGTTATGAAAAGGAATTTGGTACAGCAGTATTATTACTTCTGAATATGGATCCTGATGACCGTGGTATAGAAATACAAGGCTATGGCGATGCAGAGCATTATATACACAATGACAGGATTGAACATATACTGGACGATGTTGTTTCCTTGTTACAGGACGAAAAGTATTATAAAGCTATGGAAACCTATATGAAACAAGCCGCTTATTACATGAAGGAAGAAAAAGGTGTAAATACTTCCCCCGTTGTTGGCGAAAAAGGCTCCGGTAACTATCACGGTGAAGCATCTATTAATGGTCTAAGTAATTATTATGAAGAGAAGGAAGAAAACCTCCTGAATAATATATTGGTCCAATTAGGCATTTCTGTAGCAATCGGTGCAGTTGCAGTTGGTATTATGGCTTATCATTCCAGCGGCAGAGTAACTGTAACAAGCAGAACTTATTTAGACGAACAAAATTCCAGAGTCCTTGCAAGCCGAGATGATTATATAAGGACGACAACCACACGAGTTAGAAAACCATCAAATGATAATAATAACAGTGGTGGCGGCGGAATCCGAAGCAGCGGCGGTGGTGGTGTCTCAAGCGGAGGACATTCCCACAGCGGTGGCGGAAGAAGTTTCTAAGCTGATTTATAAAGGGTACTTATCTTTATAAAAAAGAACATATTATAGTTTAATTATTTTAATATCTCTGACAAAAGAGAATATCATAAAATATCGACTATAGATTTAACTTATGAAAACATTAAAACATAAAAGGATAAACGAAAGGAATTAAATATTATGGGACTTTTTTCAAAAGAATTTTCCAATGTAGTAGAGTGGGAAGAATTTAGAGAAGATATGATTTTCTACAAATGGCATAACAGCGAGATAAAACGCGGCAGCAAATTAATTATTCGTCCAGGACAGGATGCAGTATTTATGTTTAACGGAAAGATAGAAGGTATCTTTAAAGATGAAGGTAATTACGATATTGAATCGGATATTGTACCATTTCTATCAACTTTAAAAGGCTTTAAATTCGGCTTTAACAGTGGAATGAGGGCAGAAGTTCTTTTTATAAACACCAAAGAATTCACTGTAAAATGGGGAACCAAAAATGCCATTAACATTCCAACACCTCAATTACCAGGCGGAATGCCAATCCGTTCTAACGGAACCTTTACCTTCAAGGTAAATGATTATATCAAGTTAATTGACAAAATTGCCGGTGTAAAAGACAGTTACTTGGTAGACGATGTGAAGCTTCGTATTACTGCTGTTTTAGACCAGTTACTGATGAAATGGATTGTTAAAGAAGGTAAGGATATGTTTAATCTTCAGGCCAATTCCTTTGATATTGCAAAGGGTATCAAAACAGACCTGGATATGCAAATATTTGATACCGGAATGACCGTTACCGGCTTTAACATTATGAGTTTTAACTACCCAGAAGAAATCCAGGAAATGATCAACAAGAATGCTTCCCACAGTATGATTGGTGATATGAATCGTTATCAACAAGCTTCTATGGTTGATGGTATCTCCTCCGGCAAAGTACGTGGAGGCGGTGTAGCTTCCGACATGGCCGGAATGATGATGGGAATGAACATGGCTAACCAAATGATGCAAAACATGAATAACAATACAGTTAACCAAAACAGCAGTAATCCAAACTCCGGTACACCATCCAGTGCAGCAAAACCTAACTTCTGTCCTAACTGCGGCCAAAAGACAGGCGAAGCAAACTTCTGTCCTAACTGTGGTCAGAAACTTGTTTAAATAAAACTTAGGGTATTAACAATAGTACGCTTTGCCCTGAAATTTGTGAAGAACTCAGGAAATGTTGTTGGGGCTTTCATAATGACTCAATTTAGGTGTTCAAGGATAACACGGTATATATTAGTAATTTAGCTACCGCAGATGCTTTGCATCTGTTACCCTCGTGCGGCATGGTCTTGGTAGAGCCTCAAAGCGTATGACCCGCAGCGCAGAGGGCGCTGCGGGTCACTGAGTCTCTAGTCGACCATAGGAAGCCTTCTCGGCCGGCTGACGCAAAATTACTAATATATACCGCGTTATCCTGATTTGCTTTATCGAAGTCATTACGAAAGCCCCAGTAACACTTTCTGAGTTCAATTTACGTTTTAAGGCAAAGCTGTTTACGGAATTTATTTTATAAATTAATAGGTAGGTTGGGAATATAAGTAAAAGGCGCTTAATTTGTGGCATCAGCAATTTTATGATTTTATTTAAATATTTTTTATAAAGTAGATTCCTACTATAAAGAATTGCTACTAAAGAAAAGCGCTGAGAAAATATATATATCAGCATAGAAGATATCTAAATTGTAAAAAAGCCAAAAGATTTACAATTTCTATACTTTTCGAACAGATCATATATATTCTAAGTACTATTAGGGATCAAAATCCATTATTATCTATAGAATTAGAGATTTTACATCCATTGGTAACAATAGCGATGAGTGCCTAAACTAAAGTTTAATTTATGAAAAATATTGACTCTATTAAACTTACATTCTTTGCAAAAGAAAAGACCTTGTCACAACATACTGTTAATAAACAGAACAATCGTTTGCCATATCGCTTGATCCAGGGTATAATATACCTATAAATTAAGAGAGTTGAACATTTTATGCCAGATATTAAGGATGTACTTACTCTATATACGCAACTTTCACCGAGAGAGCAGAAAAATTATATACTATGATTTCGTATCAACAACCACCATTCAGAGCTTAAGAAGTTTATGTCTACCTTAATGGAGTATCAACAAAACACCTCAATAACTACCTTGTTTGGCACACATAGTTTGATATGAAGGGTCATACTCAGCTTGAAAAAACTGACTTTTTCTTGGAAAAAAACAGTTTCAGTAGCAACGTCTGTCAAGCGCAGAAAATTATTGAATCGTCCTGCAATGCCGTTAACTGCTTAGGTTTCAGGTACTCCTAAGAAATCATTACTAAAATAATAATAACTTATAATGATAAAATTATGGTATTTGTTGTAGTATGTATTTAAAAAAGTGGTTCATGTTTGTTATAAAAGCGAAGTAAGATGGAGGATATGATGACCAGAAAAATAAATGTTGTAATGGAATATAACAAGGATGGTTATTTATTATATGCCAATAATTATTGTGGGGCATTTACTCGTGGGAAGACTCAGGATGAAGCAATAAGAAAATTTGCTGTTGAAATAAGGCAATATATGAAATGGATAACTGGGGGTAAGGAAGATTTAGAAGATGTCTACAAACCCATAATTGTGCAAGAAAAGGAAAGCACTTTACAGATTTGTGATGCAGATTCAGATGTAATATTTGAAACAGAAAAAATGCCACTTGATAAAGATGAATATGAAAATTTGAAACAACTTGTTATTAAGTCAGCAAGAGACTTTAAGAAGTTATATGATTCTATACCCAATAAGCAGTATAGTGTATTAAAAACACGAAAAACCTTTTATGGCACAATTCCAAGAACTGCTGATGAGATGTATGTTCATACAAACAATGTGACTAATTATTATGTAGGGGAACTTGGATTAGAAATAAATAATATGGAAGACATAGTAGAAAATCGAATTCATGCTTTGGAAAGTATTGAGAAACTTCCGAATTATTTAGAAAGTAAGGTATTTGAGGGATCTTACGGTGAAAAATGGTCATTAAGAAAAGTTTTAAGACGTTTTATCTGGCATGACCGCATTCATGCTAAAGCAATGTATAGAATGGCAACAAATATTTGGAATATAGACGAAATAGCAAATCCTTATTATTTCTATTGAGAATTCGTTATATCGCATATTTCTATAATGCGAACTAAATGAAAAGTTTAATCGAGCAGAGCGAAATTTACATTCTGCTCAAAATTATATTTAATATCAACATTATGTTCTGACAAAGCCACAGGAAATAAAAATTTGTTGCAGTAGGACGCTTTGCATGGAGGGGTGTAGAGAACTTAGCAATACAAGTAAATATACTTAATTTGTGATGTCAACAGTTTTATGATTATTTAAATGCTTCTTGTAAG
>NZ_DAMAUC010000040.1:9597-27215 GCF_032079385.1 Anaerocolumna sp. | reverse complement strand
TGTAGTTTTATTTTACATCAGTTTGAAGGTTTACACAAACTTTGGGATACTCCCGAGCATTAGAACAATAGCTCATTAAATATTATTATATCCTCAATATAATAATTTATAGTTATTCTTTAAGTTGCTTTTTGATATGGTTCATCGGTATTTCTCCAGTACACCAAAGTCCACGATTTCGGGTATATTTCGGTTTTCGAAGGCCCCTGCAGATGCATTCCAATAAAGACTAATATACTCTAATCTATTTTCTATGCATGTGATAAGGTGGGAAACATCAATTTTCTTTTATCCATATTCTCAAAACCATTTCCCAAGCAGAATAAGGTACAATCTTCCTCATGATATTCATTTATTTCATAACCCATAGAATCATAGGGTGTAAATCCTAAATATACTTTATAAATTGAACTGCCAAATGAATGTATTACATTATCTAAATTAACCTTATGCAGAGATATAATCTGATAAACCAATAGGTTTCCTTCTTCTATATCCGCAATCACATATGCCTCTTCACTTGGGCAGTAATATATTTTATTTATCATAGGGCCTATAGTCATAAATGCAATCAGTCCAAAATTATGCATTGCGAATCTTTCGTTAATTACACAGTTTTTAGCTGTTTTCAGGAATTTGTTCCGGTTTACCATGTCCGCCATATCAACATGTTCTATTTGTTCACTGTTTTTAATATTAACAATTTTGCTATATTGATATTCTTTTGTTTTACTAAATCCAAACTTTGGATAAAAATTAAGTACCTGGTCATTCGCGAAAAGATAAATTCCATCCACCTTATCTATATATTCCTTTATAACCCTTTCCATAAGGTAACGGCTTAATCCCTGACCGCCATATGCTTTATCTGTCATAACAGTTCCAATTTGTATGTAACGCTTCTCTGTTCCATCCAAAGTGAATTTCATTTTGTTTACTGAAACATTTGCTATTATTTTTTCACCGTCAGCCAAAGAATATGGAATGTAATTCTCATCCCAAAAACCATTTTGAAACCATTCTACAAAGTTAAATGAATATGTTTTTTCCGTTAATTCGTTAAAACTCTTACGTAATATATCGTTATTTTTATAGTTTGTAATATAAGTATACTGCGAAATAAATCCTCCTGTTAAAATGGTTCTTCATTACTTTATTCTTCAATTCAGATAATATTCAAATTATTAACTTGTACACTTTCACAATGTAAATATTTGCAGAAATTATCAAATGCATTTTCTATGGCTGACCTCAAATCGCCGGTAGTTTCAACACCTTCTTCCCACCACCAATTTTTAATACTAAGAGGATCATTATTTCTATGCATTTCCGGCTCAAAGCGCGCTACTAACCGGTTTTTATAAAGAACTGGCAGAACATAATAACCATATTTACGCTTATTTACCGGAACATATACTTCCCAGCTATAATCAAAATCAAATATAGCTTTCGTCATCTCACGATCCCATAGCATATTATCCAGAGGTGCAAGAAAGCGTGCTTCTTTGCTTTCAAACTTACTATTCATAAATTCCATATCTTTGCTACGTATATAAAATATATCCTTTATACCTTCCACCTGTACTTCAAGGATTTCTCCTTCTTCAATTAACTCCTTTAATATTTCACTGCGTAAATCTTTCTTTTGGATAAAGTCACCAAGCCATCCACCACCATTTTTGTTCCAAAGCAGCCCTATACTTCCGATTCTTCTCTTTATATACCATTTGTAGAATTCATGATTACTTTGAAAGGGGTCTCCAAAGCATAAAATATTATTGGGTAGTAATTTTTCTATTAAGTCATATACTTTTTGTGTATTTATCTTTTTATAAATACCCACTTCTCCTGTATGAAACATAAAATCCAATGCTGCACTGGACAGTTTTCTATGCCCCCAGGATCCGGGATTAGTGGTACTAGCAGGTATACGGTTGGCCTGTAATGGGCCTTGTTCTTTTAACATATTCTTTATTTCATCAATCAATTGAAAAGCTTCCACAGAATGGCGCCTTTTTAATAATTCCTTTATCTGTTCTTCTTTTTCTTTTCGTACTCTTGAGAAAAAAGGCCAGTTCTCCCTTGAGTATATGGACATCATCTTGTCCCATCCATCCAGCAAATATCGTTTTTCGTAAAGAAGGCTTTCTAATATCTTTGGAGAATAATCCTTAATTCTTGATTGCAGGACTAAATCCGGATTTCTGCCAACAACGTTCAAAGGATCATATTGAATAGAACCCGCTCTTTTAAAATATTCCATAGCACCCTCTTCGCCGCATAATTCCTTGGATCCATCCAAATTATGATAACGAATTAAATAATTTCTTGCTTCCTCTTTTGATATATGAATCATATTTCCATACACTCCTTGGTTTCTGTGTAATTCTCAACCGATTAGGTAAAGAATCAGATAATCCTTTGATTTTTAAGACTCTTTCTCTAATCAGCTTAAAATGGAAAAACTTGTTTTGTACTCTCAAGCTAATGATTTATTACACTTTACTAAATTCTATCCATTCTATCTCTATTCCCCGTTTGATGGATTCTACTTTCAGTTCATAGATACCTTCCTCAAGTTCAATCTTTATAAGGTTTTGTTTAACCCATCTTCCTTCCGTTCCGTTGGTCTGAATCGTTGTTACGAATTCATCATTTATCAAAAGATTACAAGAGGTTTGTGCCAGGTTATTACCCATAGAGCGGATATTTACTACTATTCGATATATCCCGGCTTTTTCAACTTTAATACGATTAGAATTATTACCATTTGGTTTTAACTTTAAGTTATGAGCTAGCTGGAGGGTATGTTCCATCTTCTCGTCAGATTGAATCTCCCTGAAATCTGCTTTTCCAGCTTTATATTTCTTTATTTCTTCTTTTCTATCCTGACCTCTGGTAAATGCAGGTGTATGCATTAAGAAGTTACAGATATTCATAGCATTTCTTTGTAACTCTCCCAGGGTTAAGGAACCATTATTCAAAGACTCTATTGTATTATCATCTGCAATATTGATTTCCGCTCCATTGTTCTCTATCACCATATAAAGGTCGTTTTGTGCACGAACCATGAAATTGGTATATTTTTTATTTGCCGGTCCACCCTTTTCTACGTCATTCATCTTAGCCCACCAGTCAGTCATGACAATGCCTTGAAAGCCCCATTCTTTTCGTAGTATGGTTGTATTTAAGTCATAATTTGAAGCAGCCCAGTGTCCATTAATAGGATTATAGGAAGTCATAATAGAGTTAGCTCCGCCTTCTTTTACTGCTATCTCGAAACCTTTTAGATAAATTTCTCTTAGTGCCCGTTCTGATACAGCAGCATCTACAAAGGATCTTGCTTTCTCCTGATTATTACAAGCAAAGTGTTTTAGCGTTCCGCTGGAACCACCTCTCATAATTCCACGTACAATAGCCGCGGCAAAGATACCTGAAAGGTAGGGATCTTCTGAGAAATATTCAAAATTTCGGCCATTTAACGGATTACGGTGGATATTTAGTCCAGGACCTAATAAAGTATCAATGTTATTGCTTAACAGTTCCATTCCTTCCATTACGTATAGTTCTTCCACAAAGCTCTTATTCCAGGTGGCAGCCAGTAAAGTTCCTATCGGAACCTGGGTTGCTTTATGACCGCTGTCCATACGAATACCAGAGGGACCATCAGAAGAACAAGCAACTGGAATTCCATAAGCATATAGGCTATCGGTAATACCCCCAAAAGCAGAAGCGGTTCCAGAGGTAACTTTGGGACTGCTCATACCTTCTCCCCTTACTATAGCTGCCAGTTCCTCATCAGATAATTGCGCAATAAATTCTTCCATAGAAGCCTTATTCTCATATACGTCCCTTAAAGAAATACCACGGTTTCCTGTCTGCTTCATACTTTCCGGCATATTATTTTTTATTCGTTCTTTTAAAGATATGGTTTGTTTCGGAACATCTTCAAAGGTTATTTCATAGATGCCATCTGTTTTCTGCTCTCCTGGTTTTATTCTGGTAAAACTTTCTGTTGGAGCCATCGCTTCTTCTAATTTCTCCGTTACTATAAGTTCCTCAATATAATATGCATCTTTATCCTGTACAGGCAGTTTTACTGTATTTCGTACACTATTTCCCAGGTATATTTTGTATGCACCTTCTTCTAAAACATAGCAGGATTTATGTCCTGTGATTCCACTATCATCATAAGAAGCCATTTCACTTACTAAAAATGAAAGGGTCAAAGTTTGTGATTCCCCAGGCTGTAAAATTTTTGTCTTATCAAAAGCAACTAACTCCCTTTTAGGCTTTCCAAGGCTTCCCTGTGGTGCTTCAAAATAAACCTGAACTACTTCTTTACCGGCATAGATATTTCCTGTGTTCATCACTTCAACAGCAATTTCTATATATTTTTTGCCTTCATAATCATTAACCAATACTTTCTTAGGTACTATCTTAAATTCTGTATAGGATAAACCATATCCAAATTCATACTGAACCTTTTCCGGGCAAAAGGTTTCAAAATAGCGGTATCCTACATAGATATCTTCCTGATAATAATTTCTGATCTCTCCACCGTAATTATTAGTGGAAGGGTAATCTTTCAAGGAATAGGCAATGGTATCCGGCAGCTTTCCGCTTGGTGTAACATCTCCTGCTAATACATCTGCTACAGCATTGCCCCCCTCCATGCCACCCTGCCATGCATAAAGGATACCTTGTATATGATTTTGGTATGTACTATCATTGCTCCAGTTAAGGTCTATGATTCCAGGAACGTTTAGAACTACAATTACCTTTTCAAAATGGTTTGTAACCATCTTTAACATGTTCTTTTCATCTTCGGTTAATTGGTAACTGCCTGGAGCATCCCCATTGTCTTTATCCTCTCCCGCCGTACGTCCGATCACCACAACCGCTTTGTTTGACTTAGGTTCGGCTGCAGCAATGACTTCCTCTGTTAAAGGCATTTCTTTTTGATTCCATGGCTCAGCTGCCCATGCACCTCCTCCATTATCAAAAGGATTTTCTTCCAACCATGTTTCATAAACAACTGCCAGCTCCTCATTCACTGATATGATCTTCTTAGAACGCAGTCCATCTAAAAGGTTGGTTGTATATGCCACATGTACAGCACCGCCTGAACCGGTACCGCTTCTATAATAATTGAACTGTATTCTCCCAAATATAGAGATAGAATCTCCCTTTTGAAGAGGAAGTATATTTCCCTCATTTTTTAATAAAACAGCCCCTTCTGCGGCAACTTTTCTTGAAAATTCAGCAAATCCCTTCAATGGGATTCCGATTGTTTGTTTATCAGCCATTTCTTACCTCCAGTTATATATAAATTGAACCTGTAGATTTGAAAAACTAATCTATAGGTTCTATTCATTTTCCATATTCGCATAAATATAGAATCTTATTCCTACCAATAAATATAGCCTCATTTGTAATCCGAAATAAATTAACATTTTTATTTACGTATTGTGCTCATTATACTACATTATTTACCATTTAGCCATAAAAATTATAAATGTATTATCCAAATTTCTAATTTTCGTAGAGTAGGTCAGAGGGCGTAAGCCCTCTTTACCCACTCGCTTAGCACCCTGCATTACTGCAACGCACCGAGTTTGGCTACACGGCTCACTGGCGATTACCGTGACCGGACTTACACCGGCTAGTGTGATCCAGCTTTGCTGGACACACGGACTAAAAAAGAGAAGACAAAAGTCTTCTCTTTAAATAACCCATATAGGTTAAAATTATTTTACATCTTTAATGCTAAAGCTGATTCTGCCCATTTTGTCTTTACCAAGGCATACAACTTTAACTATATCACCAAGGGTAAGAACATCTTCTACATGTTCAATTCTCTCTTTAGATATCTTAGAGATGTGAACCATACCTTCTTTACCCGGAGCAAATTCAATGAAAGCACCAAATTCTTTAATGCTTATTACTTTACCTTCAAAGATTTGACCTTCTTCAAAGTCCATAACAATGGTGTTAATCATCTTAATTGCCTTTTTGATACTGTCTGCATCCACGCCGCATACGGATACTGCACCTTCATCAGAGATATCAATCTTAACTCCGGTTTGTTCAATGATGGCATTGATTGTCTTTCCTCTTTGTCCAACTACATCGCCAATCTTGGCAGGATCAATTTTGATTTGCTCAATCTTTGGTGAATATGGTCCAACTTCCGGACGAGGTTCAGAAATACAAGGTGCCATGATCTCATCTAAGATATAGAATCTTGCTTCTTGGGTTCTATATATTGCTTTCTCAATGATTTCTCTTGTTAATCCATGAATCTTAATATCCATCTGGATTGCTGTGATACCTTTATGGGTACCGGCAACTTTAAAGTCCATATCTCCAAAGAAATCTTCCAAGCCTTGAATGTCTGTTAATATTACATAATCATCATCGGAATCTCCTGTAACAAGACCAACAGAAATACCGGCTACCATAGCCTTAATTGGAACACCTGCCGCCATTAAGGATAATGTGGAGGCACAAATACTTCCTTGTGAGGTAGAACCATTGGATTCTAATACTTCAGATACGGTACGAATTGCATATGGGAAGTCTTCTTCTGAGGGAATAACCGGAACCAATGCTCTTTCTGCTAATGCACCATGTCCGATTTCACGTCTTCCCGGTCCTCTGGATGGTTTTGTTTCACCAACAGAATAGGATGGGAAATTATAGTGATGCATATATCTCTTTGAAGTTTCATTTTCATCAAGACCATCTAATTTCTGAATCTCAGCCAATGCACCTAAAGTAGTAATATTAAGGACCTGAGTCTGTCCACGAGTAAACATGGCAGAACCATGGGTTCTCGGTAAAACATCAACCTCAGCAGCCAAATGTCTGATTTGATCCATTTTTCTTCCGTCCGGACGTTTCTGGTCTTTTAAGATCATCTTACGAACGGTCTTCTTTTGGAATTTATAAACAGCTTCATCAATTAATGCAAGCCAGTCTGGATTGGTTTCTTCATAATGGGCAGCTAATTTTTCTTTAATTGCTTTGATATTCTCTTCTCTAACTTGCTTTACATCCGTAAATACAGCCTCTTCCATTGCTTCCGGAGTAATAAATGCAACCATGTCATTATACATATCTTCCGGTGTTTCGCATTTTGTATAATCATGTTTTGGCTTGCCGCATTCAGCAACAATTTTATCAATGAATTCAATAACCTGTTTATTTAATTCATGTGCCGCAAAGATAGCTTCAATCATCTTAGCTTCCGAAATTTCTTCTGCGCCAGCTTCAATCATAATTACTTTATCTTTTGTTGAAGCTACCGTTAAGCTAAGTGTTGATTTATCTCTTTGCTCACTGGTTGGGTTAAATACCAGTTCTCCGTCTACCATACCTACCATAGTGGAAGCGGTTGGTCCGTCAAAAGGAATATCAGAAATAGCCGTTGCAATTGCAGACCCAAGCATTGCAGTTAATTCCGGGCTGCAGTCCTGGTCAACACATAAAACTAAGTTATTTAGAGTTACATCATTTCTGTAATCCTTAGGGAATAATGGTCTCATAGGTCTGTCAATAACACGGGAAGTTAAAACTGCATTCTCAGATGCTTTTCCTTCTCTTTTAATGAAGCCTCCGGGTATTTTACCTACAGCATATAATTTTTCTTCGTATTCTACACTTAATGGGAAGAAATCAATTCCCTCTCTTGGTTTATCAGATGCTGTGGCAGTGGATAATACTACTGTATCACCATAATGCATAAATGCAGCACCATTGGCTTGCGCTGCTACTCTGCCCACTTCAACAGTAAGAGTTCTGCCGGCAAGCTCCATGGAAAAACTTTTGTACATATTTTGCTCTCCTTATAAATTGAATTTTGTAAATTAACTTTTTGTTGGAGATGCCGAAACTACTGAAAAATTCACCGAGCATAGGATGATCTTATATCACCTTCGATAACCTTTTCAGAAGTCTCGGAATTTATCTCCAACGTCTTATCTTTCTAAGTGTTATATTTTAACACTATTACCTCTAAGAATAGGGTAATTGACCCTATTCTTAGTTATTATAGCACTATGGAATTAAAATTACTACTAAATTTTTCATTTTATCCTACTGAATCAGTTGAAATAATATTTCTCAGCCATTTCTTCTTGCGATAACGGAATATTCCCAATATAAATTTATATACTTCTTCCACGAAAACCATAGCATATACTACATAAATAGGTAAATGTAATAACAGTCCTCCTATTACAGCCATTGGGATACCAATGAACCATACTCCGGATACATCTATGAATAGAGCTGCCCTGGTATCTCCCCCACTTCTTAATATTCCAACTACATTCATAGTATTAAACATTTTAAATGGCATATATAAAATATAGACCAAAAAGCATAATCTTATGTAACCTGCTACTTCATCTGATACATAGAATAAACTAATAATAGGATCCCTTACAAAGAGAAAGAGTATACCCACTAAAACAGATAAGCTTATTTGAATAAAAATAAAATTCTTAGCATGCTCATCGGCCTCTTCTAATTTATTGGCTCCCAGTTCATTTCCCAGTATAACTGCAGTTGCACCGCTTATACTGATAAAAACAACCTGCATGATTTGTTCCACTGTCTGAGAAACCGTTACTGCCGCCATAGAAGCATCTCCCATTCTTCCATATACCAAAGCATACATAGTTACCCCAAGTCCCCACATAAATTCATTCATAATAACCGGGGAAACCGTATGGAAAAATCTACTGATGAAGTTACGATTAAAGTCAAGCATTTCGCTTATCTTTGCTGCTGCAGGTCCCTTCTTGATATAAATAATAATAAGTAAAGAACTTGTCTCAACTATTCTGGCAATCAATGTGGCAATAGCTGCACCTGCAACACCCAGTTCCGGGAATCCAAACTTTCCGAATATAAGAATATAATTTAAAACCACATTGGTAAGAATAGCAATGGTACTAATAACAACCGGTATAAATACTTGATTAACGCCTCTTAGCAAAGTTACATAGGCATTCGTAATTGCAGTAAATGGATAGCTTATAGCAACAATCGCCAAATATACGGTCCCTATCCTTATAGACTCTTCACTGTTTGTCAGTACGGTCATAACTCCCTTAGGAATTAATATGCTTGGAATTGTAAAAAGCAAAGAAGCTAATATCGCTAATATCAACGATATTCCCAGAACTTTTCTGATATTCTCCCCTTCTCTTTTGCCCCAGTACTGTGCCGTCAGCACTCCGGAACCGCTGCATATACCAAAAAGCAATAATGAGAATACAAAAAACACTTTATTGGCAAGTCCTACTGCTGCAATGGTGGTTTCACCAAGGGTTCCAATCATTAAGGTGTCAATAAAGTTAAGAGTGGTATTTAAAAAATTCTGAAGTGCAATTGGTATTGTAATGGCAACTATTTTCCGCAGAAATGCCTTATCTTGTGATATGTTTTTTATTCTGTATAGTATGTCCATAAACTCTCCTGTTAATAAAAAGTATAAATTATAGTATTTCATTTGCTGCATGTTTTGGATAAAACTTAAGAAAGGGCTGTTGCAAAAATAAACTGCCATTCTGAGAGTGTAAATTCAGCGTAGCTAAATCCTTAACTAGAAGAATCTCACTTTCATAATGAGATTCTTCCTTTAAGCGGCTCAGAATGACAGTCTTGCAACAGTCCCTTACATAAGTAATCTTAAGTTTAGATGAACTATTTTCTTAATCCTAAACGTTCAATTAATGAACGATATCCTTCAATATCTGTTTTCTTCAAATATTCAAGTAATCCTCTTCTTTGACCTACCATTTTTAAAAGACCTCTTCTGGAATGGTGATCTTTTTGATTCACTTTTAAATGTTCTGTTAATTCAGAAATTCTTGCTGTTAAAAGTGCGATTTGAACTTCTGGTGAACCTGTATCCTCAGGTGTTCTACCATAAGCTGTGATAATTTCTTGTTTCTTTTCTTTACTAATCATGATGATTCCTCCTAAAATTATAAACGCCTAACACTAAGATTAAGGTCGGAGTGTCCTTGTACTGAGTATTGGCTGTTTTTTATACGCTTTACATAATAACATAGTTTACTCCAATTGTAAATAATAAGTTTTGATTTGGACAGTAATAATAGCACTTTTTCAGTAAAATCCCATATATTATAATCATCCTATACTACTTCCGATTAAAAATTTTTAAAAAATCATGCAGGAAAACAAAGGGTTTTTACACACTTGGATATATAGTTTTTTATGCTGATTTTTAAAAAGGTTTTAATGTGGAATAAGTATTACTTCCCTTTTAATCGCAAAAATATACAGCAGTTATCGGTTTAAGTTGAAAAGTAATTTTTTAACCAGATCAGACTTTATAAGCTTTTTTACCCATTATTAATAGGAGGCTTTTACATGAATTTATCTTATTTTGATTTTGTATTCATCGGCGGAGATATGCGGCAGATTTACATGGCAAATGATTTATTGAATCGAAATTATTCTGTTACGGCATATGGCCTGGATGATTCTCTATTAGATCCCAGATGCAAAAGATCTCTGTCTTTTGAAGAAGCCATGAATGCTGGTCAAATTGTTATAGCTCCTATCCCTGTATCTAAGGATGGAATGCATATTGTATCCATTCACTCACAATCCGATTTAACTATAAAAAACCTATGTAACCTTCTCACTGCTAAACATAAATTATTTGGTGGTGTATTACCTGCAGATTTAGTCAAACATTGCGATACATTAAATATCTGTTATCAGGATCTTATGAAACAGGAAGAAATTACACTATACAATACCATAGCAACCGCGGAAGGTACAATTGCGGAAGCTATTCTAAATAGCACCACCAACCTTCATGACAGTACCTGCCTTATCTTAGGCTTCGGAAGATGTGCCCGCACCCTGGCAGAGAAATTAAACGGGTTATGTGGCAGCGTTACTATTGCCGCAAGATCTCCAATGGCACTCTCTGCTGCCTATGCCGCTTCTTATGGTACCATAAGCCTTTCTCAGTTAGAAGAAAAAATCGAAGAATATGATTATATATTTAATACAATACCTGCATTAGTACTCCCTAAAGAACTTCTCAAAAAGACCAGACAAAACGTAGTTATTATTGATATTGCCTCGACTCCGGGGGGTACCGATTTTAACTATGCAAAAGAGATTCACAGGAACGCTAAATTATGCCTTGGTCTTCCAGGCAAATATGCGCCGGAATCCTCTGCTTTAGCTCTCAATAATCATATATTGTTGAATATTTAGAAAGAAGTGAAATCTATGTCTTTGTATGGAAAGAATATCGGAATCGCATTGACCGGTTCCTTTTGTACCTTTGACAAAGTATTTAAAGAAGTAGAAAACCTCATTGAGGAGAACGCCAATATTTACCCCATCTTTTCTAACAATTCTCAAGTAATTAACAGCCGCTTTGGAAATGCAGCTGATTTTTTAAATAAGATGCACTACATGACTGGAAATGATCCTATTACTACCATCGAGGATGCCGAACCAATTGGTCCTAAAAAATACCTCGATGTATTAGCCATTGTACCATGCACTGGCAATACATTAGCCAAATTAGCAAATGGCATTACTGATACACCTGTACTCATGGCGGCAAAAGCTCACCTTAGAAACGGAAAGCCCCTGGTAGTCTCTATATCTACAAACGATGGTCTAAGTATGAACTTAAAAAATATTGGATTAGTTCTAAATGCTAAAAATATATATTTCGTACCTTTTGGACAGGATAGTCCAAAGGATAAACCTAATTCTTTGGTTGCTCATACCGATTTATTAAAAGATACCATAGAATATGCATTAGAAGGGAAACAAATACAACCGATAATTGTAAGTCCTTACTAATTATATTTTTATAAAATATTAGTCTTCATCCTTATTTTCAACATATAATTATAATAAGGGGTTGTTGCAAAACGAAATGATATGCCAGATATAAAGACTCAGATGATTCTTATATCCGGTATAAAACATTCATTTTACAACGACCCCTGCCTATTATTCGAATATATTACCTCCGATTCTCCATAAAGATAACTCATAATCTCCTGCTTCTTTAATCACATCAAACCAATACTGAATGGTTTCTTTATCTGCGAACCACACTTCATGAGATATTCCCCTATCATCTATATAAGAAAATACCATGCTTTTACTTTTTTCGTCTCTTATTGGTGTTGTACTATACTCTTCTATTAATTGGACAGCTTCCTGCCCGGTAACCTGAACAACTTTTCCATCTTTAGCAAAGTCAAATCCCCCAGTAGCTACTGCAAAATTAACTTTACCAGGAAGTTTTTCCATCTTATTTACCATTTCCAGTAAGAACTCTTTATCTGCTTTGGGACCAGGTTTTGTCCCATAACCATATAGATTGTAGCACATCATAACATACTCCGGTCCATCAGGAAAGTCAAAATGCTCTTCAACTGGTATACCGGGTTCTAAAATGATTCTTACTAGAATATCTTCTCCAACGGCTGCTTGATAAAGCTCATTAACAAATTGTACATAGAGATTCCAAAGAGCAATATCCTTTTTCATTCCCTCATAATCAATCTCAATACCATCAAATCCGCCTTGCATTGTCATTTGCAAAATTTCATTTATATGGTTACTTCTTACTTCCTCTGAAGATAACAAAGTATATAAAAGTTCTGTATCCTTAAGAGAGGAGGACCCATCTTCCAATAATAAATCATTAACAAAAGTGAGATAACTTTTAAAGGCCAGGGATTTGAAATCAGTTTGAATACTTCCATACGTATCCGTTACCTTCTCTGGGATAAACGGCCCCTTGTCTTCCTTAAAATAGGCGGCAAAATAGCATATACTATCAATATATTCCTGTAAACTTCCTATTTCATTGTCTATGGTTTTAGTATCCCAGTAAGTAGTCCATACACTAAATTTTCCCTCAAATGACTCTTTCTTTTCATCAACAGTATCCTGATGGTCTTTTTTCGTTTCCTCTTTATCCTTTGGGGAACCACCTTTGTTACTACAACCTGTAATTATAATACATATTAATAACAAACACAGGTTAAGCACACTCTTTTTCATATTATCACCAATGTATTACGCAATACAGCCCTTCTCTCACCTTAGTTATTTCATTCGTTGCAAATTATAAAGTATTGATAAACCAATTGATAATATGATTCCATCTTGTTTTCATATTAAATATTGCTTTATCTAATCCATGTAATTGATTATCATATAATATGCTGTCATCTTCAATATTACGAATAACGAGATTCTCAAATACTCCATCATACACGTCGTCCGCTATATTTCTTTGACTATAACCATACTCTCCCCAGGCCGATTCCAAATAGACATAACCTTTGGATTTGCCTGATAAAGTTAAATTTTCTACAGCCATCTTTTTATCAATAGTCACAGACAAATTCTCATCTTGTAATGTAATTTCAATTTCCCGATTACCGGGATCACTTATCTGTATAGGAGGTATATACTCCTTCCCTCCCTCTTCTACCGTTTTAGCTTCTTTTAGCAAGGATTCCTTCGTTTGCTGGCTCATATTGGTAGTTTTTCCAAAACGGCTATTTTGTTTTGAATACAGCTGGTATTCAGCTTCTCTTGCCTCTTTCTGATTTTCTTCAATGGATTGCATAATCAGTCCATCATGTTCATTCAAATCAAGCTTGTATATTGGTGCCCTATTTTCTTCTATATACAGATTATTGTTCTGAATCTTTACCGCCACATATTCTTTTAATTTATCATCTGCACGTAAATAAATAGTTTGAGTACCAAGTTTATTGCCAGTTAGAGTGACTGACAACTTGCAATTCTGATAATCTTTACTTTCCTTAAGCCTCATTAAGCCATTTCCTTCTGATTCAGAAGTTAAGGCAATAACAGAATCCCTAAATTCTGCTGCACCATTTAGAATATCCCAATCTTTCTTTTGTTTTAAATCACCGTCTACAAATTCAATATCTGCTTTTGTATCGTCTGCAATTCGCATTAACAGATGATTAGGATACCAATAAGGCTGAGGCTGCATTCTGGTCAAATCATAAATATCGTTCTTACTATTATTAAAGGAGGAACCCTCCCTATTAAAGTTCATAGTAAATAATTCTTTCATATTCGTTTCATTGATGGCACTTACTTTTTCGTTATTGGCATAACTTCCTGTATTAGAGTGCATCAGCACATAAACTCCCGGAATTTCCCCCATTTCTTTGGTGTATATTTCATCCATCAGCTGATAATCCTGACGAATTCTGGATGCCATCTGAGAATAGGTTTCCTTGGGTATAAAGTTTTCATCTCTGATAAAATCCATTAAATACTGATTGTAATTACGCTCCAGATACCGATTGATTGAAGAATATTCCAAAGAACTAAGCTCTCCTAAATAATTGTCGTAGCGATCAAATACATTAATATAGGACAATCGATATCCATTGGTACCCAATTCCCAAAATGTACTTTTCTTTAGTTCCAATAAATCTTTAGGCTGCAAGAACTTTGTGTCCGTATGAATAAATTTATCTGCATAACTTAACATGGTACCAATAAAGTTGTATTTTTCCATGATTTTTTGTGAAAATATAGCTGTATCTCTTCTACCATCTTCAAACAATAAATAAAGTGATTTTTCAGGAAGAGGAATCCCCTTATTATAATAGTTTTCAATATCCTCTTGGGTTATTGTTACATAACCGTTTTTATACAACACATCAAGATGCTCCCTAAGGCGGTTGGTACTTATCATAGTATCGGTACCTTCTCTGGCAACAGCCAGATAGGATATTGCAATAAATCCTTTATCAGCTCCGGTTACTATGGATTTATCATCTTTTTCATAGGGCATATATTCCTTAAAAACAAACAAGGCTCTGGCTACAAAAATAAAAATCGCCAATAAAATTATGGCTTCTATAAATGTTCTTATAACCTTTTTTCTTTCTTTATTCGTCGGTGAATATTTCATGGGAATCCTCCCTTTTATACTTCTTTGCTTTTTTTAATTCCTTTTCTCTTTTTTCTAAAAGTTTTTTTTCTTTCTTCTTTTGTTCTTTAATATCGCTTGGTGTCATGCGGGTACCCCAGGTGGATTTCCAAAAAGTAACCCAGGCAATTGGCATTTGCCACAATAATACAGCTTCATAATAGAAGCAAAATAGCATACCAAATACCCATGTTGTACTTCTTCTTAAAAACATCTGTGCTGTACTCATAAGAAGTGACATTAATAAAAGGCCTACTAAAAAGGCTTTTGGAAATATACCATATAAGATTGGGACATATACCAAATTATACAGAACTACAATTGGTGCTGCAATTGGTACCACCAAACCCATATAAAAGCTTAAGGAAGCAAATGGTTCCTTTTTCCACATAAACTTTCCTGCAATTAGTGATTCCCGGAGCCATGACCGTTTCCATCTCATTTGCTGCTTTAAAAATACAGAATACTTTTTAGGTACAATAGTAGAACATACTGCCGAATCCTGATAACTGGTCCGGTAATTTTTAAGTACAAAGTTTGTCATTGCCCTGTCATCACCAAAGGTAGCTTTCTGCCCTAAAAAGCTTTGATTTAACCAGGCTTCACGGTTTTTTAATATAATTTCTTTTTTATAACACGCCAGTGGACCGGATAAACAGGTTACCGCATCAAAATAGGCTTCTGCCGCTTTCATAATACGAAAGGCAATGTAATAACGGACTGATTGCATCTTTGTTAAAGCATTTGTATAGGTATTAGCCACATCAGTTCTTCCCGAAACTCCACCCATCTTAGGATCTTTAAAGGGTTGTACCAGATTCCTTATGGCAAAGGGGTCCAAAAAACTGTCCGAGTCAACAAAAACCACTAGTTCATGTCTTGCTTCTAATGCACCTTCTGCAAGTGCTTCTCTTTTCCCTTTATTCTCCTTTTGCACGATATATTTCAATCGCTTTTTTACATCATACTGATCACCGGAATCATATAATTTTTGAATGATTTCTTCTATCTTCTCCACTGATTTATCGTTGGAGCAATCATCAATAACGATAACCTCAAGCTTATCAATGGGATAATCCTGATTAATACAGCTTATTATGGTCCTTTGTATCCATTCTTCTTCATTAAAGCAAGGAATTAATATAGAAACTCCCGGTGTAAAATCCACATCAATGGGTACTTCTCGGTACAAGAAACCAAAAAGGTATCTGCTTAGTAAAAAACAAGCTGCAATAATGCTATATAGATACAACCATTTATTAAACTTAAAGTATATAACACTTTCTGCACGCATGAGAACGATAAACGTAGTTATAAACAATAGTAAAAAGGTTGAAATCATTAACATGTATCTGCCTCTTTTTTTAGAAGCATAGACGGACAACGGCTGTGCAAAAGCCATACCACATAAATATTCCGATTCCGATACCGGCTCTGTTCTTGCCATATCCGCATTTATTTTTACTTTCATCTCAAGCCCTTCCGGCATGGTTCCCGGAGTGATTTCAAACTTTAATAAAATGCTGTCTGCTTCTTTCATAAGCTGTACATGCTCTTTCGATATCCGAAGCAATATACCTGACATGGATATATCAATTCCCGAACAATGAAAGTCGGTCTTTTTACCTTTTTTTGAACAGGTTACTTCTACTTTATATTGTACTTTATAGCGCATTCCTATCTGTTTACTTACTATGTAGTCGTTAATATTACCGGAAAAATCATCTATGGTTTGACTTCCACGCCGGTCTTTATTACTTCTCAACTTTGTTTTATCCGGTACATTTGCAAGAATTCGCCTATCACTTTTCGTTTGTAAAAGGACGTCTTTATATTCTTTTTTTATCTTATCACCACTTGATACTTTTTTTATATTCATGGAAAAAAATTCCCCTTACCCTATGTTTAATATCACTTTTTATTACTTACTTCTATTACTTCATAATTTCGTTTTCCATACTTTGTTCTAAGGGATATATTCCTTTACTGCTTTCAGATAGGTAATCATTTAATCTTGCAAAGCGGTACCCTTGCTCCATTAATTGAGGAATGGCAATGTCCAATGCTTTTGCTGTAACATCCGTTTTCATAGTAGGTATTACACTATCGTCGGACATGTGAAGAACTAAAACACTGCCATTGTGTAAAGTTCTTACATTCCCATCATTTAAGCTAATGCCATTGATAAGAGTATCAGCCAGAGAATCTGCACTGGTTTCCTCATAATCGTGTGTACTAAAGTCTCCACTTACAATAAACTGAAAGCCCATATCAAATATTGCTTCCATACCTTCTCTGCTCATTGCCAGTGTTGGAGGTCTGAATATTTTGGTTAAAGCAGGCATTCCATTTATTTGTATGTCCCCAACAATGTTTTGTAATTTTTGATATGAAACATTTAAATCTTCTTTTCTCTCTATTATTTCAGCTTCTGAAGGTGAAGTATAGATAGCACTGGTATCATCTTCTGTTTCTACAGTTGTAGTAATAGCATAAGGAAGGTGGCCATCGGTATGGCTTCCAATGGCATGACCTGCTTCAGCAATTGCACGCAGCAGATTTGGATTATCTTGTAGGTAATTTGTTCGAACAAAAAAGG
>NZ_DAMAUC010000040.1:0-9587 GCF_032079385.1 Anaerocolumna sp. | reverse complement strand
CAAAAAAGGTTGCCTTTATATCATACTTGTTTAATACATAAAGTATCTGATTAATTGTTTTGTCAGATCCCCAATCGTCAAAAGTTAAAAATAAAACTTTGTCCTCTGTAAACCTTCCTTCTTGATTTAATTGTTCCAGTTCGTCATCACTAAAACCAGGCAGTGTAGTTTGAGAATTAACGTTGGGATTACCTATATACCGTCCCCTAATGTAATCAAAATTCTGCGCAGCCTCTAATACTTCCAAATGTCCCGGGTATATAGCATCTTTTACAGATTCTATAATGTCTTTTCCGCTTAAAGGATAAGAATAAATCTTATCACTGCTTAATAGACTGCCCAATGTTTTTATGGAATAAGATGATCCATTCTTTGCAATATTGTCGTGATAAGCAATGGTATCAATTCTCTCTTTTGCTATATTCATCATTAATTTACCGATTAATAAAGGATTCGAATAATAATCCATTCTAAAATATATAATATATCCTCTACGGGCTGAGATATTACCTGCATTAAATCCATATGCCAGAACTTCCTCAAGTGTTGCATCTTTTCCCAATTTGGATGTAGCCAACGTTAAATTCTGCCACACCACCATACATCCGGAACTTGAAATTGCCTCAAGCATTTCCTCCGTCATATCCACATCATAAGCATATCTAACTAAGGTAGGTTTTTGTTCGCACAATTTTTCAACCTCTCCTTGTATCGTATCTATACTTTGACATATGGAATAAAAGTCTGTTCCGTCAGACATGTTCAGACAAACGCCTATTTCATGGCCTAATTTTGATATCTTTTTTATCTCAGAAGGATTATTTTTTGCATCTTTTTCTGTTACAAAGAAGGTAGCTTTTGCATTTAAAATACTTAATTTGTCTAAAACATCATCTAATACCTTCCTATTACTGATTCCGTAGAAAGTATAACTAAGTGCCTGCTCTGTAGTATATATGGTTTTAATTTCTCTTGCCTTTTTCCCTTTGTTATTTTTACGCAGCTTTTCCAGATGTTTTCTGGTATCCGCTGTTATCTTGTCATCAGAAATAGTATCGGAATTATTTTTATCATTTTCCTTTGTGTTTTTATCTATCGTTTTTTGAGGTTTGTTGGACTTTGTATTATCTTTCGTCACAAGAATGGCAGTGTCTGTTTCATACGTAATTAAAGTTGGTACACTGCATAATTTATATGTTTTTTCCCCCATTAAAGAATAGGTTTGTTTTACCACATCTACAATTTCACTATGGAAGTTTAGATTAAAATAGATAATATCTCCCTTCCTAAAACCATTATTGTAATAACTCATAATATCTTTCAAAGTGGCAATTTCATTGGTAACGGGATTTTTACTGTATGTAACAACCTCATATCCTAAGGTGGAGGCCGCCTCTAATAAGTTATTATTATATTTTCCATATACAGGCATAAATAAGTCTGTATATACACCAAACTGTTCCTTTAATATCTTATGGGTTTTATAGATTTCTAAGCACATAGCATCAAAATCCATAGAAGCTAGATCCTTGCCTGTCATTCCCCCATTACCTATAGTTTGGTTCTTGTTCAATATTTTTTGTACCCTATCCGGATAATGAATCATCTCCTCCGCCGTTACAAAAAAGGTGGCTTTCAGCTTGTTCTCCTCCAGAAATGCAAGAATTTCATTCAATGTGTATTCATCTTCTATTCCACGGAAGGTAAATGCTATGCCATTCACATCTGTAGTAATTCTTTTATATACTTTAGCAAGTTTACCCTGATTTTCTATTCTAGCCTGTTCAAATGATCTGTCAAAATCAGTATCATAATACATACCTAAATCTTCAACAAAAACGCTTTTATACTTTGTCTCCTCTAATGCTTTTAAAATCCATTCTATAATTATAACTAGTCTTTCTTCTTCACTTAGATGTTCTGTGCTATTACTACTTTCTACTCCACTAACATGTTCTGGTTTGGACGCCGCCTTTTCCGAATTATATTCTGTCTCATCCAGCACTCCATCCATTTTTATGGTTATAATAGCTCCATTCTCTATTCCAGATACATATTCTAATACTTGTTCGTAACTTGTAAAGCTTTGATAGTTTAGAAAATGAGTGCTTTTTACTACCTTTTCATTTCCACAGGCAAAGGCTGCCTCCAGGATTTCAGGCGTATAATTAGTAGAATTGCATAGTAAAGTATTGGGGTTATTTTTTGTCCATGTCTTAATAATATCATTCGCCAAAGTAAAATCTTTGACTAATTCTTCTTGACTGTATTTTTCCAGATGTTTCGTGCCTTTTAACGTGTTGCTTCCAATCTTATGCCCATCCTTATACATAGCAGCTATAGTTTCATTATCTTCCGCTGCCAAAATTCCAGGCACAAAAAAAGTCCCTTTTCTTTCATACTTATTCATTAGATCCAGTATCTTGCTGTTTGTCCCTTTATCTGATAAACCTTGAAAAGTTAAGGCAACTATCTTTTCCGTTGTTTTAATATCAGCTATTACTTCTGCTTGATTTTTATCTTTTAGTAACCGCTTTTTGGCAAGTTCTATGGCATCAGAAGCATCGTACAATAATGTATTAGACATAGTGGCTTTATTATTCCGATTTCGAAATGCAATGAACAGTATTGTTGTTATTATACCGGCCAGCAGGATGAATACAACAATGATTTCCATATATCTCTTTTTCACAATATTTAGCTCCTCTTTTTCTTATTAAAGGTTCCAATAGGAGAATCCCAAAGAATCTAATCCCTTTTTATGAAACATACTCTTAATATCTAAAAGTACTTTTTCTTCTATTGGAATATTACGAAACATACCATTTATCTGGTCAGAAGTTAAGTCCATAAATTCATCATGTGCAACGGCAAAAATTATACAATCCGCATCCTTTACTTCTGACATTGGTACCATATCAACCTGATAACTTCCCATTACTTCCTCATTATTTGCTCTGGGATCCACAACAGTAACGTTAATATCGAATTCTTTTAAACGGTTAATAATATCAAGTACCTTGGAATTACGAATATCCGGGCAATTTTCTTTAAAGGTAATTCCCATAATATAGACTTTGGCCTGATTAACCAACTTATTAGCTTTAATCATCTTTTTTATAGCGATGTCAGCAATGAATGCACCCATATCATCGTTTATCTTTCTTCCAGATAGTATAATCTGAGAGTGATATCCCAGCTTTTCAGCCTGATAAATAAAATAATAGGGGTCTACACCAATGCAATGTCCACCAACTAACCCCGGTGTAAAACCAAGCGCATTCCATTTAGTATCCATGGCATCAATAACTTCTTTGGTATTAATATTCATCTTTTCAAAAACCATTGCCAATTCATTCATAAAGGCAATATTAATGTCCCTTTGGGCATTTTCAGATAATTTAGCCGCTTCCGCAGTTTTTATACAATCTACTCTATGTACTCCGGCATCAATAATTAATTCATATACTTTTGCAATGGTTTCTCTTGTCTCTAAATCAATTCCAGAAACTATTTTTACAATATTTCTCAATTTATTCACCTGGTCACCAGGATTAATTCGTTCAGGAGAATAACCAACTTTAAAATCAATGATAGACTTTAATCCAGATTGCTGTTCCAATATAGGAATGCATATATCTTCCGTAACACCTGGATATACGGTTGATTCAAATACAACCACAGAACCCTTAGTTAAATTACGTCCAATTAATTCACAGGCCTCTGTTACAGGTGACAGATCCGGTGTTTTATCAATATGTATAGGAGTTGGAACCGCCACAATAATAAACTTTGCTTCTTTTAGTTTCTCTTCTTTCCATGTAAAATCAACAGAACATTTTTGAATAGCAAGATCCCCAACCTCCTGTGTTGGATCTTTACCATTTAAATATTGCTCAATCTTTTGTTTATTAATATCAAATCCAATTGTAGATATTTTGTTAGAAAAAGCCACTGCAATGGGCATTCCAACATACCCAAGACCGACTACAGCAAGCTTTTCTTCTCCTTTTATTAATTTTTCATATAATTCCATTATCTTTAGCTCCTTATAAATAGCAGGTGGTATTGTTTCTAAACATCTTTTACAGGAATAAATTCTTAAAAATAATTAGTTTGAACCGGTTGTATACTCTGCCTTATCTAGTAAATCACCACAAAGTACAAATATAAATACTGAAATAATAACGCTTGAAAATGTAAATGGTAAGGTACCTAAAAAAGTCAAAGCAGCAGGTAATACGGAAATAGCAAAAATACTAAAGCCTATACCTGGTGATAACAATATAAAAAATAATCCTAATCCAACCGTTAATGAGATTATCTTATTCGGTTGTCCCCCAAGCAAACGCTGGGCCAACAATTGAAAACTAACAAAAAACAGGCCGGAACAAGCATAAGCCAATGCTAAAAATACATTTAATAATGGTGATGTTTTCGTCACAATACATACTATAGTAAAAAACAAGATCCCATCTACAGCATTTTTTAATATAGTAGTTAAAGAGGCTGCCACTACTTTATATAATGACTTCTGCGGTATCATATAGATATACGGCCTATTTAACTCCATAGTCAGTTTTCCTACCATGGTCATAAAGAATTGAATATAAATTAATATTGCTAAGATAATATATCCTGCCATCTGGGAAGGAATGTACCTGCCAGCAATACCAGCTCCAACAGATGCAATAATTGTATAAGTGTCTATAAAAGGAAATCTGCTTTCTCGTTTCTCTTCTAATATATGCTTATAAAAAATGGCACTACTGCCAGTACCTTTCTTAATTCCTGTTACCTTTTCCTTTACTTTTACATTCTTCGCAAAAGTTCTCTTTCCCTCTTTAGCATCTTGTAATCTCTTATGGGTGATTTCCGTTGAATGGATTACATCTTCATAATAGTCTGCATTTCCAGATGTAAATAAAGAGATTATTAGTGCACTACTTAAGATATATAATAGCAAAGAGATTGTAAGGCTAAGCATATCACCTTCTATACCGGCACGAAAAAACATAACTCCCCATCCTATAACCGGTACTGTTTGAAATAATTTATTATCTACTAATATAAGACCATTCTCTAAAAGAGAGCCTCCATGTAAACTTTGTAATACAAATACACTAATTACAGTCATAGCTATGATACCAAAGTATATAACCCGTACAATATTCTTTCTGACGGTATTCCCATTACTATAAACATAGATGGCAATGGATAACAGCTGACAAAAAAATAGTGTTATGGCATAAATAATAAACAGATATACGATACCTTTGGAATCAAGTCCAAAAGCTTTTCTTAAATTAAATATCTGATATAAGATAAACAGTGCACTAAAAATAGTGGCTGCCATCTGTTTTAATAAGCCATATATTAGTATCTTTCTGGAGGATATGGGAGAAACAAATAATAGCCCTACATCAGCCATGGTGAATAAAGTTGACCCTGTGGATAAACCAGTTGTTGAAAAAATTACGATATATAGCATTCCTATCAATGCTATGATTCCATAGAGTATTCTTATATCTTGATAAGAGGCGGCTTTTATTGAATTAGAATCCGCATGAAAAGCGATTACCATTAGAATAATACTAATGAATATAATTCCATACACAACAGCTAATGCTGGTTTTCTTTTTAAAGACAAGAAGCGATTTTTAAAAGAAGTAATTAAAAGGTAGCTAAGTCCTTTCATTTTCCTGCCTCCTTTTTACATCTTTTTTGCTTTCTGTAATATCAAAGAATAACTTCTCCAGGTCTTCACCTGTACCAAGAACTTCTTTACGTGTTCTTCCAGCCATAAACTTTCCGTTCATCATAATATTGGTACTATCCCAAAACTCTGAAACACTATCCAGCATATGAGTACTAAGTAAAATGGAAGCGCCATCCTTTTTATATTCTTGCAGCATTGATTTTAATTCCTTTATGGCATGAGGGTCTAAGCCTACTAATGGTTCATCAAATAATAACACTCTTGGACCAGGCAATAAACCACAGCAAATACTCACTTTCTGTTGCATTCCTTTTGATAATTCGTTTCCTAATTTATTTTTCTTATCATCCAGTTCAAGCCTTTCAAATAATTCATTGGCTTTGGCTTCCCAATTCTTTAAGGAATAGGCCCTTGCAATAAATTCCATGTGTTCCCATATGGTAAGCATATCATAAAGTACCGGCATTTCAGGAATGTATCCCAGTAACCTTTTAGCTTCCAGGGATTTATTTTTATGCCCGCATATTAAAATATTTCCTTTAAATCTTAATAAACCGGCTATACTTTTGATAATTGTTGATTTTCCAGCCCCATTTGGTCCTAATAAAATTGATATTTCTCCGGGAAGTACCTTAAAACTCAAATCATCATTTGCAATAAACTTTCCATATTTCTTTGTTACATTAATAACATCAATCATAATCCCGCACCTATTATTTCCCCTTTACAATTTTTAGATTATTATCTCATACAATGAAATCTAATTCAAGTCAAAAATAGAACAGATTAACTTGAAATAATTTCTAATTAATGTTATATTTATATAGGTTTGGCCTTGTTAATTAGGTCAAAAATTTCATAAATAACCAAACCAGAATAAGGAGTAAAATATGTTTACTATTAATATTGATTCCAGTTCCTCTGTTCCCATGTATGAACAAATATATGAATATATTAAAAATGAAATAAAGTCCGGTCAGCTTCCGCCTAAAGCAAAATTACCTTCCACCAGAAGTCTGGCCATTCATATGCAGGTAAGCAGAAATACCATTGATATGGCCTACGCCCAGCTTTTATCCGAAGGATACATAGAATCCATTCCTAAAAGCGGTTATTATGTATCCATGGTGTCGGAATTAACCCATATTGCAGTGAAAAAAACTACTGTGATTCCTGTGAAATCAAAAAAAGAACCTGCATATCAATATGATTTTTCTCCCTATGCCATTGATATTAATAGCTTCCCTTATAACATATGGAGAAAATTGTCCAATACCTTTATGAATAATAATAATAATGATATATTCCTGCTGGGTAATAATCAGGGTGATGAAGGCCTGAGGGCAGCTATTGGCAGATACCTTCATGAATCAAGGGGGGTAAACTGTACCACTGAACAGATTATAATTGGTGCCGGGGCAGATTATTTATTACAGCTTCTTACTCAAATACTCCAATATTCCTCCACCAATATTAATATTAATAATAATTCCGTAACAGACGAGAATGTTCATAGCAATAAAGAATGTGTTAATATTTTCTCCGGAAATATAGCTATGGAGAACCCTACCTATATGCAGGCTTATAAGATATTTAAAACTATGCATTATGAAGTAACCCCCATACCTTTGGACTCTTCCGGAATATCCATGGACCATTTATCCAAAATAGATTCCAATATTGTATATGTCACTCCATCTCACCAATACCCTTTAGGAATAGTAATGCCTATAAAGCGAAGATTGGAATTATTACAGTGGGCCAACTCTTCCCCTGACCGTTATATCATTGAAGATGATCACGACAGTGAATTCCGTTACAAAGGAAAACCAATTCCCTCTTTGCAGGGAATCGATTCTTCCAGTAAGGTAATTTATTTAGGAACTTTTTCAAGAGCCATTGCTCCGGCTATACGTATTGGTTACATGGTATTACCTGAAAAACTATTGGAAATTTACAAAAAGAATTTTAACTTTTATTCCTCCACCGTATCCAGAGTGGATCAGAATATTATGAAAAGTTTCATAGAAGGTGGTTACTTTGAACGGCATCTTAATAAAACCCGTAAGATTTATAAAAACAAACATGATTTACTAATTCAAAACTTAAAGATATTTGGGGATGCCATTCGGATAGAAGGAGAAAATGCAGGCTTGTATTTAATCATAAGGTTTAATACCCAACTAACGGAAAAGGAAATTATTGATTTGGCCGCAAAAGGCAGTATTAAACTATATGGTTTAAATGAACACTACTTTCCGGATACAGAAAGCGAAAACCCTACTCTTTCCCCCTTACCCCCTACTATTCTATTGGGCTATGCTAATGTGCCGGAAGAAGATATAAAGAAGGGAATTGAAAAATTATATTGCATCTTAAGAGCAAAATTAGGAAATACTAAATGAAAAGACAATTAATCAATTGGTTAGAATTGCTGGGAATTGTCAGCTTATTATTTTATACCTTGGCTGTCATATTCGCACCCTTAGCTTATCCAAATTATAATTGGCTAGCCACAAAGCTGTCGATTTGTTTTTATGCTCATACAAATAAAGCCCATAAATAATAGAAAATCCGCTATTTATGGGCAATATGATAGATGACCTAAAATGTATAGGCTTTTATAAAAGAATAGCATATCTTTAATTACGAGTAATGATTATTGCTCTGAAACATTTTTAATAGTCTTCATTCCCTCTTTTATCAGTTTGCTTATACCCTGGTTGTGAGAACGACAGATTCTTTTTAATTCAAATAAAGAATCTGAATCTCCTCTCTTTACTACATTTATACCATATGTAACAGAAAGAGTAGCCTTAAAACCTAATTTTTTAACAATGGCTTCCGTATCATTATTATATTTTCCAAATGGATATGTAAAAGTACTGGGTGATTTATTAATGACAGATTGTACTTTACTTTGTAATTTCATAATATCTTCTTCAAGAAACTCTTCATAATCTTCAAAACATTCATTCGTCTTTTGACAACAGCCATAACGCCCATTGCAATTACTATGTAAGTCGTAGGAATGGTTCTGGATTTCAACCAAGTCTGAATCTACCATCTCAAGAATCTGATCCCACGTTAAATGGGAATAGTTAATATTTTCATCTTTAACTCTTGAAAAATCATCCGTACTTTTCCCTATAATAGATAACACTATTTTCATATTATATTTTTTCAGTAAAGGGAACACATATTTATATGTGGTTAAATACCCATCATCAAAGGTTAATATAATAGGATTTTCAGGTAGTTCTTTTCCATCGTATACATATGCAATCAATTCTGTCATTGTTATGGTATTATAATTATTTTCAGATAAAAACTTCAAATCACTTTCGAATTCAGTGGGACTAATAACATCTTTACCCAATCCACTGTTTTTTACCTGATGGTACATCATAATAGGAACAAAAATATTCTCTTGCACTTGCGTGGAAGAGGTGGCATAAATACGCATAAGATCCTTTGTAATAGAAATGGTTAATAAACCAAAAATAATGACAAGCAAAATATTTTTACAATATTTCCTGTACTTCTTTAAATCTAACATTTATATCCCGCCTATATATCACTATAATATATCATATGTATGGGACACAAAAATAATATAAATCTTTTTAAATAAAAATTTAGACTACTAACAATAGTACACTTTGCCCAATATGGGGTATTCAGACCATAGAGAGTAGGGGATGTTCTATATTGCTTGTTCCATAGAAAAACCCGATGGTTCTAATACGATAGTAATCGCTTAAAACATATTTAAAAATTGAGAACTCCTCGGCTTCGCCTCGTCAAACATCACAATTTTTAAATATTGGCGCGATTTCTATCGTATAAGAACCATTAGCGGATTTCT
>NZ_DAMAUC010000039.1:0-28642 GCF_032079385.1 Anaerocolumna sp. | reverse complement strand
GAAAACCCAATCAACACTTTTTGAGTTCTACACATCCCCAGGCAAAGCGTCCTGCTGCAACAAATTTTTATTTTGTTAATATAATTTATTTGCTTTAGTGAATCCGAAATATATGATATAATGTTTCTACTTTAGAAATAGCTCATTTATTTTTATAAATTATGTAGAAAAGAGGATTGTCATGAAACAAATCGCTAGTTTTACCATTGATCATATGAAATTATTAAGAGGTGTTTATGTGTCTAGAAAGGATAAAGTAGGCACAGAAGTGTTAACTACTTTTGATATACGTATGACAAGACCGAATTTTGAACCTGTTATGAATACTGCTGAAATTCATACCATAGAACATCTGGCTGCTACTTATTTGAGAAATCATCCAGATTATGCAGATAAGGTTATATATTTTGGCCCAATGGGATGTAGAACCGGATTTTATTTAATCTTAGCAGGGGATTATCAATCTAAGGATGTAATTCCTTTATTGACAGGGATGTTTGAGTTTATAAGAGATTATGAGGGAGAGGTTCCAGGGGCTTCAGCTGAGGGCTGCGGTAATTATTTAGATATGAATTTGAATATGGCTAAATACCTGGCAAACCGCTTTTTAAAAGAAATACTCTACTCCATAACAGAAGAAAATTTAATATATCCTAATTAGATATTTCTATGATTCATTAGACTTCATTATCTTAACTAGATATTTCTAATGATTTATTAAACTTCATTATCTTAACTAGATATTTCTATGATTTATTAGACTTCATTATCTTAACTAGGTATTTCTATGGTTTATTAAACTTCATTATCTTAACTAGATATAGGTATATAAATAGTAAACATGCTTATTATTTATATACCTATATCTAGTTAAAATTCTATATCTCTTTGCCTTCAAACTACTGATTTCCTCTGAAAAGGATCTTCCGTCACCTTGAAACAAGTTGTAATAAATTCTTTCTGGATGAATATAGTGTAATGATAAAGAAGAAATGGAGAAGCCATGGATACCACCTATAAATCAGTGGATCAAGAGGAAGAATCCTCAGGGAAAAGCCAGATTGTTCATGTAATGGACATATTAAAAGCGGCATTTCCTTATCTAGACAGTGATTCTCAGCAATCAGTTGATGTTTTTGTAAAGACAGGCGAATTAATTACAACGGTAAAAGAATTAAGCCAAAATCATTCCGTTGCCTCATTAAGTGTTCGTAAACAATCTATTGATTTGGAAGCACTGTTGACTAACGTCAGAGAGGTTTGTTATCCCCGTGAAAGGGAAATTATAGATGTCATTCTTAATATTTTTAAAGCTAAAAACTTATATGAAACATATACGACTTTATCTCAGGTAATGGCTTCTCAATCACAGGGAGCGGAAGGTTTTGAGGGTAGCGAATTTGATTCGGACGGTGATCCCTCAGGCAATTTGGGCGGCATGGCAGGTATGAAAATGGACTCTAGTATGATGGAAATGTTGACTTCCATGCTATCACCTGAGCAAAAGAGTACTTTTGAGAACCTTAGTATGATGTTTAATACAATGCCGGCACCATAATTAGCTATTTGTAAACATTTGCAAGTGATTATCTCATAATCTTATGCATATAATGTAAAGAAATAAAAATTAAAAAAGAGGTAGTTATGAAAGATTTATCTTGGATGAACCATCCTGCTATAAAAAATATTGATCCTAGAAAATTAGCGTTTATCACAGAATTTGTTAATGAAACGGAAGGAAAATCCGTCGAGAAAGCCGTACCGATTCTTGTTTCTACTAACGCTAAAATGAAAGCCATGGGATTAACATTTACCCCGCAGGAATCTGACTTAATGACTGAGATTTTAACAAGAGATTTATCGGAAGCAGATAAAAAGAGATTAGAAATGTTTAAAAAAATGATGGCAAATAAAAAATAAGGAAGTGAAAGAAAGATGTCTGGTAACAAAAAAAACCTGTGTTACCAGACATCTTTTTCATATTGAAAGTACTGAAAAAACCTATTAAAATAATTAAAGCACCCAAAATTAAAACATAGAATTTGAAACGGTCTCATTTTATCATAGAAAGCTATTTAAATTAATTATAATTTAGAAACCTTTTTACAGACTTTTTCTACCATTTGTTCAAATCGATCTTTGGTTTCCTCTCACTACTTCATTACAATATTAACAATCTTTCCGGGAACATAGATTTCTTTTATAATGTTTCCGGTCAGTTTATCAGCAATGGCTTCTTTTGCTTTGGCAATTGCTGTGTCTTTTACTTCGTCAGCATTTATCATAACTACAGCCTTTGTCTTTCCATTAATCTGAACTGCTATTTCAATTTCAGAATCTTTCATCTTGTCTTCGTCATATTCCGGCCATGTTTCTTGGAATACACTTTCAGTATGGCCTAATTGTGTCCAAAGTTCTTCTGCTACATGAGGAATAAAAGGAGCTAATAAAATAACTGCTGTTTCCAATGTCTCTTTATCAATTCCACCCTGATTTTTTACAATGTCGTAGAATTTATTGTTGTATTCCATAAATCCACTGACAACAGTGTTTAAACTAAAGGATTCCAAGCGGGAAGTAATGTCATAAATCATCTTATGTCTTGTTTTAATCATTTCGTTTGTGGCTTTGATATCTTTATCCTTATTATCAAATACAAGATTCCAGAAGCGGTTGATAAAGCGGTATACACCGTCAATTCCTCTATCATCCCATTCTGAATCTAATTCTGGCGGTCCTACGAATAATTCATAAAGTCTTAAAGAGTCACAACCGTAATCTTTTACCAAATCATCTGGTGATACTACATTTCCTTTTGATTTACTCATCTTCGCACCATTTTTGCCAATCATACCTTGGTTAAATAATTTGCTAAATGGTTCATCAAAATCTACCACACCTATATCATTTAAAAACTTTGTATAAAATCTGGAATATAGTAAATGCAATACCGCATGTTCTACACCACCGATATACATATCTACCGGCAGATATTTTTCTGCCTTTTCCTTGGATACTAACTCTTCTTTATTCTTACTGTCTACATATCTTAAGAAATACCATGAAGATCCGGCCCATTGAGGCATAGTGTTGGTTTCTCTCTTTGCTGGAGCGCCACATACAGGGCATGTGGTATTTACCCATTCATGAATATCTGCAAGTGGTGATTCACCGGTTCCCGTTGGTTGATAATGGTCAACTTCCGGTAATAACAATGGTAATTCTTCTTCCGGTACCGGTACTGCACCACAGTGATCACAGTGTACAATAGGAATTGGTTCTCCCCAATAACGTTGTCTTGAGAATACCCAGTCACGTAATTTATAATTAGTGGTCTTTTTGCCAATACCTCTTGATTCTAAGATTCCCGGAATATCGCGCTTTGCATCTTCAGATTTCATCCCATTAAATTCACCGGAATTAATCATAACTCCCGGTTCTGTATAAGCTTCTGTTAAATCCTGAATTTCTACTCCGTCTTTTGCGATTACCTGAATAATAGAAATATTAAACTTGGTTGCAAAATCAAAGTCTCTGTCATCATGGGCCGGTACACACATAATTGCCCCGGTACCATAATCTGCTAATACATAATCAGAAATCCAGATTGGAACTTTTGCTTGATTTAAAGGATTGATTGCATATCTTCCTGTAAATACGCCTGTTTTTTCTTTATCTTGCAAACGATCTACAGAAGACTTCATGGAGGATTTTAAGATATACTCTTCTACTGCATCTTTTTGCTCCGGTGTGGCTAACTTTGCACCTAATGCATGTTCCGGTGCCAATACCATAAAGGTAGCTCCATATAAAGTATCTGGTCTGGTTGTGTAAACCTTCACTTTTTCATCGGTTTCATCAACTACAAAATCAATCTCTGCACCATAACTCTTGCCAATCCAATCGGATTGCATCTTCTTAACCTTTTCCGGCCAGTCCAATTTATCCAAATCATTTAATAAACGATCTGCATAAGCAGTTATCTTTAACATCCATTGTTTCAAGTTCTTCTTAGTAACGGTTTCACCGCAGCGTTCACAACTGCCATTTACAACTTCTTCATTTGCTAATCCAGTCTTACAGGAAGGACACCAGTTAATAGGCATTTCCTTTTCATATGCTAAACCTGCTTTAAACATCTTGACAAAAATCCATTGTGTCCATTTATAGAACTCCGGATCCGTTGTATTAACTTCCATATCCCAGTCATAGATCGCTGAGATTTCATTAATTTGCCTCTTAATATTCGCAACATTTTCTGCTGTTGACTTTTTAGGGTGAACACCCATTTTAATTGCATAATTTTCTGCTGGCAGGCCAAATGCATCCCAACCCATTGGATGAATGATGTAAAAGCCTTTCAGTATCTTATATCTGCTCCAAACATCACTGATTACATAACCTCTCCAATGTCCTACATGAAGACCACTTCCGGATGGATAAGGAAACATATCCAGACAGTAATATTTTGGTTTCTTGCCGTCGTTTACATTAACCGGTTTTGCTTCCCAGTTTTTACGCCACTTCTTCTCAATCTCTTTGTGATTATATGGTGTAGCCATAATCAATTCCTCCTAAATTTTTAATATATTTTGATTCTAAGCTCCCACAATATCCGTAAATAAATTACGTTAAGGGATAATAAACTATCAAGCTAACTGCTTTCTTACTTCTTAGAAATACAAAAAACCCTTTCGCCTCTATCAATAGAGACGAAAAGGTTCAATTCCGTGGTACCACTCTAATTCGTTTTAAATAGTTAAAACGCTCTCGTAATTTCTGTAACGGGAATTCCCGCCTCAATCTACTCATAGTATAAACAAGAATGAGAAATATATATCTTGCCAAATGATTAAACACTACTTCAATTAAGGAACTCCAAGGCGAGTTGGGAGATATTCACCACTGTCTTACACCAACCGACAGCTCTCTTTAGGTGTATTTTCTCTTAATACTCCTTTTCATAGCTTTTAGTTATTCCATTACCGTTTATTTTATATCAAATGGTTTGCTTTTGTCAAGTAATTATATTTTTTGTTCCTCAATTCTATTTTATAAAAATGGTAATTTCCACTTTTCTTATTTTCTTCTTTCGAGTATCCAGACAAATAATAATTCTCCCTAGGCTTCCTTATCCTGTGAATTATTATTCTCTACAGGATTTATTCTTTTACTGTAAAATATGAAATTACGCTTATATAACTTCCATCCGTATTTGGAACCAAATATTCGATTTTATATTTTCCGTTTTTCATATTACTAATCTGAATTTCCACCTGACTGGTGCAGTCTCCGTCTTTATTGAATGCCGTAATTCCTTCCATTACAAGTTCATTGTTTATTTTTGTTTCCGAAGGAACTTCTTTATTGGTTACACCTTTTATACCGGCATCACTAAAATAAGTATACTGTACCGTAATACTTGTCTTATTTCCTGCTTTATCCTTTACATGATAAGAAACGTAATAGCCATAATCACTATTTGTTTTTACATTAATTACAACATCTTTTGCTGTTAATTTAGATAGATTATCACTTACAAATAGATTTTCTGCTGCTAATTTCTTTATACCTTTACTACCTGATTGTAACTCTTTTAAAGTAATTTCTCTATGGTCGATTCCGCTTATTACAGGTGCAATATCATCAATATAAACGGTAGACGTTTCAGTCGTGGTATATTCATTCTTTGTGACAAAATATACAATTGTATAGGTTTCTTCCGTATCCTGAATAATTTCTACTTCAATATCATCAGGAGAGACTGATTTCTTTCTTACAGAGGCACTTACTCCTTCTAAAGCAAAATCCCTGTCCACTATCATATCGCTTGTTACATAGCGGTCGGTAATACCTTCCAGAACTGGTTCAAAAGAGCCTTCTTTTACTGTAATGGTAACCTCTTTCTTCTTCGTTCTTCCAATGGCATCTGTAGCATGATAAGTAACCTTATATTTACCGGCTTTAAAGATGTCAACCTTTCCTTCTACTTTTATTTTAGAGGTTATATCCATACTTGTTGTAGAAGTAGCAGTTACTCCATTTAATAAATCGATTTCTGTTCCCCATTCAATGGTTCGATTCTTTGCCCCTTTGATATCCGGTGTTTTATTATAAAATGGATTCTCTTTGTTAGGATCCGTAGGATCCCATCCGGTACCAGCTTTTAATTTAATGGTCTCCGGTTTACCTAATGGGCCCGGATTCTTGTCATTATAGATTTCAACGGTAGTTCCGACAGGGCAATTATCATATAACCATTTGGCATCCTCAACCGTTATTCGAATACATCCATGAGAGGCAGTAGTCCCTAATTTGTTGTACTGTGTGGAAGATAAGGTGGAAGGATCCATCTTATAGTACCATACGGAATGAAATAGAATTCCTTTTACAATTCGGGTTGAATATTGCCCCCATACATCACCCATAAGCAATTTCCATCGATATCTTTCCATGGTATTATATGTGCCTAAGGGAGTTGCCCATCCTGCAGAACAGGTCATCGCTTTTACAGGAACCGTATATTTTCCATTTTTATCTTTCTCGTACACGGTGATACAATTTTGCTGCTTATTTACCTTTATATAATATGGATAATCCTTTTTGGCCGATACAGTTGTAGCTTTCATTACAGCAAAACTAAAAATAAGGCACCCCATCATAAGCATCATCTTCGGTATTCTTTTTTTACATCTCTTATACATTCACACTCTCCTTATTTCTTATTTAAGACAAATACAACTTGTCAAATCAGTGTATGAAATAAAACCTCATAAAATACCATAATTTACTATTGTGTTATTCCCGTGTCACATCTATTTCAAAAGTGTTAAAGAACCATGAACTAAAAAGTTAAAATTTTAGAGCTATCCCCTACAGAAAATTAAATAAATATCTCTAGTATTTGTTAAGCAGAGAATTGACTATAATATAATTTATGATAAAATCCTTTTTTACTTAACAGTTCATCATGCTTACCCTGTTCTACTATATTGCCATTTTGAAGTACCAGTATCACATCAGCTTCCTTTATTGTTGAAAGTCTATGCGCTATTACAAAGCTGGTTCTTCCCTCCATCATATTATGAAATGCCTTCTGTATGTTTATTTCAGTACGTGTATCAATGCTGCTGGTAGCTTCATCAAGGACTAACATAGGCGGATCCATAATCATGACTCTGGCAATAGTAAGAAGCTGCTTTTGTCCCTGAGAAAGATTATTTCCCTCTTCATCTATAAGGGTGTCGTAACCGTTTGGCAGCCTTTTGATAAAACTATGTGCCCAGGAAGCCCTGGCCGCCTCTATGATTTCTTCTCTGGAAGCCTCCGGTTTGCCATATGCTATATTTTCCGCTATTGTTCCGGAGAATAGCCAGCTGTCTTGTAATACCATCCCTATGGATTTTCTTAGGTTATCCCGTTGAATATAGTATATGTTCTTTCCATCAATTTGGATTTCTCCTGAGTTAACTTGATAAAAATTCATTAACAGATTTACCAAAGTAGTCTTTCCGGCTCCGGTTGGACCGACTATAGCTACAGTCTGTCCTTTTTTAACTTGCAGGTTAAAATTCTGAATCAATGGAACTTCCGGAGAATAGGAGAAATCCACATCCTTAAACGTAACTGCCCCTTGGCAGTTCTCAAGGTCTTCTTCCGGTTCTAAAGCCGACCGTTCCGGCTCCTGATCCAGTAATGCGAAGATTCTTTCAGCTGAAGCTATTGCCAGCTGAATTTGTGAAGTAATAGCGGTTATTTCATTGATTGGCTTTGCAAATTGATTGGAGTAAGTTAAAAAGCTTGCGATATTTCCCACAGACAATCTGCCGACCAGTGCCATAAATCCGCCAATCATGGTTACGGAAACATAAGCTATGTTATTTACTAACCGTGTAGTGGGATTGGTTAAAGAAGAATACCATTGTGCCTTTTGACCAACGGTATACAGTCTCCCATTTATTTCTTTAAAATGTTCTAGAGTATGTTGTTCAAAACTAAATGCCTTAATCACTTTACTATTTCCTATCATTTCTTCCACATACCCATTCAGCTCTCCCACTGTTTTTGACTGAGCCACATACATTCTTTTTGAATGTTTGGCTATGAAAGAAGCTATGAAAAAGCAAAGGGGTGTAATCAGCACAACCACTAAGGTAATAATAGGGCTGATTGTCAGCATGAAGATAAAACATCCGATTATAATGATCACCGCTGATATGATCTGGGTTATACCTTGGAATAAACCATCGGATATTGCTTCAATATCATTGGTCAGCCGGCTGATAATATCACCATGGGGTTGGCTGTCAAAATAACGAAGGGGCAATGTGTTTAATTTATCAAAAGCCTCTTTACGTATATCATGAATGGTATTATTGGCTGCAACATTACTGATAACAGACATAAGCCATTGAAATATACTGCCTACTATATAAATCACTAGCAACCCGCTTATTATACGTATTAAACCCTGGAAATCAACCTGGCCTGCTCCTATAATATAGTCAATTGCCTTTCCTGTTAACAAGGGGCTTAAAATAAATAATGTATTTCCAAGAATAGCACAGATCACAACGGCAATCAGATGTACTTTGTATTTTCCTACGTAACTAAAGATTCGTTTAATCGTTGAACTTTTCATACTACCTCGTTTCCAGCGCTTTGGCGCTTTTTAATATAACTGTAACTTTGTCCGCCAGCACAAATTGCCGGTTGTAAACTTGTTTTTCAACCTAACCTCTATTCCAGCTTTGGCGCTTTTTAATTCATTTCCTGTGACTGACAGATTTCTCTATAGATTTCACAAGTATTAAGCAATTTATCATGTGTACCAATTCCGGCTATTTCACCATCGTTTAATACAATAATCTGATCTGCAGATTTAATGGTACTTGCCCTTTGAGTAACAATAAAGGTTGTCATAGCATTCGCCTGAAATTTTAAAGCTTTCCTGAGATTTGCATCGGTTACATAGTCCAGTGCATTAAAACTGTCGTCTAAAATTAAAATATCCGGTTTTCGGACCATGGCCCTTGCAATGGCAAGTCTTTGCCGCTGGCCTCCAGATACATTGGTTCCGCCTCTATATATTTTACTGTTATATCGATCCGGCATACGTTCAATGAATTCCGATGCCTGCGCAATATCAGCCGCCTGCTTAATTTCTTCCATAGTTGCATCCTCTTTGCCCCAACGTATATTTTCTGCTATGGTACCGGTAAATAGCACGGACTTTTGTGGAACCAGGCCTATTTTTTCTCTTAATTCATGGAGGTTGTATTCTCTTACATCCTTATTCTCTACCATAACAGCCCCTTTTTGAACATCATACATTCTTAGAATGAGGTTTACTACCGTTGATTTACCGGAGCCGGTACCTCCTATGATTCCTATGGTATCACCACGTTTTACCTTAAAGGTAATATTTTCAATATCATAATTATCACTTTTATCATAGGACATGGCAACATCTTTGAATTCTACAATATAGTCTTCCTTCCTTTGCATGCCTTTCTTTGCTGAACCACTTTGTATACTTGTACCATCCTTAGTATTATTACTAGCAAAATTAAATGTATTGGCTCCCATATTATCTGTTATGGTGGATTTGGTTTCTAAAACTTCCGAAACTCTGGCAGCTGAAGCAAATGCCTTTGTAAATATAACAACCAGATTTGATATAACGATTAAAGCCGCCAAAATCTGTGTAACATAACCAATTAAGGCAATTACTTCACCAGTTGTCATACTTCCCTTGTTGACACGGATTCCGCCAAACCATATAATTGCTGCAATTGCAAAGTTTAGCACCAGATTCGTTAATGGATTTAGTAAAGCGGAGATTCTGCCCACTTTTATGGCATGATCTGCATATTCTTTATTTCTATATGCAAAACGGGCCTTTTCATAATCAGTTCTTGCAAATGCACGAATGACACGAACTCCGCTGAGGTTTTCCCGTAACACCAGGCCGATACGGTCAATACTCTTTTGCACCGCCTTATATAAAGGAACTGTTCTTTTCATGGTAAGCATAAGTATTAGAACAAATATAGGCAAAACAACAAGCATAATAATAGATAATTTAAAGTCAATGATAAAGGCCATAGTCAGACCGCCAATACAGAGGAAAGGAGCACGAATTACAAGTCGAATTAACATAGCCACTGCAAGCTGAACTTGATTTACATCTCCTGTTATTCTATTAATCAAAGAAGATGTTCCAAAACGGTCCAGTTCGGCATTGGAAAAAGTACCGATATGTTCAAACATTTCATTACGGATGTCCGTACCAACTCCTTGCGAAACCAGGGAGGCGCTATATTGGCAGGCCAAGGCACAGGATATACCCACAATGGCTGTTAATAACATAATACCGCCCATGGTAAGAATATATTTTTTATCTCCATTTGCAACACCTATATCAATAACCTTGGACATAAAATAAGGCAACAGCAATTCTAAAATTGCCTCAAAAAGCTTAAACATAGGTCCAATGACCAAAAGCTTCCTATAAGGTTTTAAAAAACGTGATAATTTTCTCATATGTTAAACTCCACTCCTTCTAATTCAAGTAAAATTCCTTAAATAAACTTTTTATTTGTTCACCTTTGAAATATATATATGATATTTTGTATCTTCCCAAATACCAATCGTTATAAATTATAGCATTTTTTCTTACATTTGTTAATATAATTTGAAGCTAATTCCAATTTTAGATTATTGGTTTTCCCGCGAAATGATTTTTTGTGATATTACTTCCTTAAAGTACTTTTCTTTGAAATATAATCATGAATATAGTTCTTTGTTAATATATTTTAATAAATTCATTCCTATAGGAGATTTCATGAATTACTTTACAAATCTTATATTTAAGCATGGGATTTGGGCTATGTTTTTTATCATACTCATTGAATACGCATGTTTTCCTATATCTAGTGAAATTGTTCTGCCTTTCTCAGGTGCAATCGCTTCTTTGCAGCATATAAGCTATTTCGTTATTCTTCCAGTCAGTGTAATTGCCGGCTTACTGGGCACCAGCTTTTGTTATGTAGTAGGTAGAGTCGGAGGAGGTGCTCTAATAGACAGACTGGTAAAAAGATTTCCCAAAGCAGGAAATGGAATACAATCATCTCAGGAAAAGTTTATAACGTATGGTGGATTCGCTGTGTGTATTGGCCGTCTTATACCTATATGCCGTACCTATATTGCATTTATTGCAGGTGCAGCAAAACAAAATCCAATTACTTTTCTAATATGCTCTTTCTTTGGAATTACTGTTTGGAATTCGGTTCTTATAGGATTGGGATTTATATTACATGATAAATGGAGATTAGTCAGCGGCTATTATGAAAGATATAAAGATATTATACTGCCCCTGACGGTTTTGATTTTATTAACGGTTATAGCCAGAGCAAGAAAAAAGAAAAGTCCGGGAACAGAAACGGAGACAAAATAATTATAAGGGTACGTATTATCTAAGAATTCTAGTATTTAAATTCTTAGAGCACGTACCCTTATATTATCTAAATTTTAAAGTAATTGGACTAAAAAAGGTAATCTTATAATAAATCTAAACACTGGTTACCAGAGATTTATCTTTCCACTTTCCGGATGCATACCGAATACATCCAACCGTAGAAGTTAAAAGCCAGGTTAATCCTGTTGCCCACCAGATACCCTGGTATCCAAAATAGGATGATAGCACATTAGCAAAGACTACTCTGCACACTACTTCTGTAACGCCCATAAGCATAGGAATCTTCACATCCCCGGCGCCACTTAGCAAGTTTCTTGAGACAAAAATCATTCCTACAAAGCTATAGAAGAAGCATGGAACTCGAAGGGCCTCAATTCCTATTCGTATTACTTCCTGATCTTCTGCTTTAATAAATAAGTTTATGATAGCTCCTCCTCCAAAATAAATTACAGGAAGCATAAATAAACTAAATCCAACTATAAATTTTGTTGCAGAAGCAAAACCTTTCTTTACCCTATCAAACTTTCCTGCACCTATATTCTGTCCTGTAAAGGTGGTCACTGCCATTCCCAGGGATACACCTGGCTGAAGAATCAACTGTTCAATTCTGGTTGCAGCAGTTGCTGATGCCATTATAGTATCTCCATAATTATTAATAACTCCTTGCAGCGCCATAGTCGAAAGAGATACAAAAGAATTCTGCAAAGCAACCGGAATGCCAAGCATCAAACATTTCTTTACAATTTTCTTATCCGGACGAAATTCATTTATAGGCATTCGCAATAACTCAACCTTCTTAAAGGCATATAAGATACAACCAATTGCCGCTACTATTTGGGAAATAATCGTTGCCCAGGCTACTCCTGCAACTCCCATATGAAAAACAATAACAAACAATAAGTCTAAAATTATATTTAAAATACATGCCACAACTAAGAATATTAATGGAGTTATGGAATCACCTAACGCCCTTAATATAGTAGCTATCCAATTATAGGCACCAATCCCTATAATACCGATACTACAGATTTTTAAATATGTAACTGCCTGATCAATAATATTATCCGGCGTGTTTAATAATTCCAGCATGGATCTGCTTGCAAAAAATCCCAGAATACCCATGATAACTAAAGCAACTATAATTACATATGCCCCCGTTGCAAAGCTCTTTTTAATATTTTCTTCATCCTTCGCCCCAAAAAACTGAGACGTAATTATGGATATGCCCGCTGCTAACCCCAAAGCTAGAGAAAATATAAGAAAGTTAATGGGACCTGTTGTTCCTACTGCTGCCAAAGCTTCTTTTCCTTCATAATTACCAACTACAATAGCATCTACCATATTATATAGCTGTTGGAATACATTTCCTATTAACAAAGGAATGGAAAATTGAAGCAATAGCTTTGCAGGGCTGCCTACCGTCATGTCTGTGGTCATATCTTTTTTCATCTGAATAATACCCTTTCATTCTTCTTTTACTATATTTTTTTATATATTTAAAACAATCACTATTTATTATATAGGAAATCACTTAAAAGTAAATCCCATTAATACTAATCTTTTACCCTAAATATCGTGGCTTTCCAACTGTGAAAGGAGTGAAGAATAAAATCCAAACATTTGTTGAAGTCGAAATCCCTCAAAACTTAATATCAGATAATAATATAATTCTTGTCTATGCAATATAAGCAGAAATGTATTGTTTGGCAACTTGCCTCATATAATTATTTAGACATACATGAAAAGGTTAAGGTGAGAAAAGAGGTTAAGTATGATGAATTGGCACTGTACCACCAAAGAAGAGGCAGAAAAAGCATTACAAACTTCTATTGAAAAAGGATTATCCAAAAAAGAGGTATTAAAACGGCAAAAAAAATATGGTCTAAATATATTGGCAACCAAAAAAAAGAAGAGTATTATTGTAAAATTCTTTAATCAGTTTGCTGATTTTATGATCATTACTTTAATCTGCGCAGCTCTTGTATCCTTTTTAGTATCCTTGCTGCATGGACAATTGGATTTTGTTGATCCGATTATTATTTTACTTATTATCACATTGAATGCCATATTAGGTGTATTGCAGGAAACCAAAGCAGAAAAATCCCTGGAAGCGCTCCAGAAAATGTCCGCTCCTACGGCTCATGTCTTACGCGATGGAGTCATTTCCAACGTAGATGCCAAAGAATTGGTGCCGGGGGATATTATATATCTGGAAACCGGACACTTTGTACCTGCTGACGGAAGGCTAATAACTGCTACAAACTTAAAAGTAGATGAAGCTTCCCTTACCGGTGAGTCACATCCAGTGGAAAAAGAAGCAAATATTGTATTAAAAGAAGACGCTTTACTTGCAGACCGCCACAATATGGTCACTGCAACAGGGATCGTTACATATGGCAGGGGAACTGCAATCGTTACTGCTACCGGTATGCATACGGAAGTAGGTCATATTGCTAAATTAATCATGGAAGACGATACTCCAATGACACCCCTTCAAAAAAGATTAGCAAGTACGGGTAAAGCCCTTGGAATAGCCGCTTTGCTAATCTGCATAGTAATATTTATACTTGGTATTTTAAAGGACCGTCCTATATTTGACATGTTTATGACCTCTGTCAGCCTTGCTGTAGCTGCTATACCGGAAGGGCTTCCAGCTATTGTAACTATTATGCTTTCCCTTGGTGTACAGCGAATGGCTAAGAAAAATGCGGTAATTAGAAAACTTCCTGCTGTAGAAACTCTTGGCAGCGCAACGGTAATCTGTTCCGATAAAACAGGTACCTTAACTCAGAATAAAATGACCGTTACAGAGCTTGCCTCCGTTCATGGCAAAGAAAGGCCGGACAGTTCTTACAGTCAATTACTGTTAACTTTAACCTCCTTATGTAACGACTCTATTCTGCAAGTAACGAATAAGGGAAAGCATTCCTCCGTTTCCGCAACCGGAGAGCCCACAGAAAAGGCATTTATATTAGCAGCTTACCAGTGCGGAATATTAAAACCCCAATTAGATTTGAACAATCCAAGAATTTATGAAATACCTTTTGACTCTACAAGAAAGCTCATGACTACTGTACATAGGGAAGCCAGCGGAAATATCCGCAGCATTACCAAAGGTGCTCCGGATATTTTAATATCAAAATGCACCCATGTTTATCAAAATGGTAAAGAAATACCGATGACCCAGACCCATATTAAATTCATGGAGAAACAAAATCAAAGCATGGCCGAACGTGCATTAAGAGTTATTGCTGTAGCTTATAAGAATATTTCTTCTTCTGATATAACCAATTACAATTCTTCGAAAAAAGGTGTATCCAATCTGGAATTTAAAAAGCCTTTGGAATCCGGCTTGATTTTAGTTGGTCTTATTGGAATGATAGATCCGCCAAGAGAAGAAGTTGCTGAGGCAGTATTCACCTGTCAGATGGCAGGAATAAAACCGGTTATGATTACGGGAGACCATGTATCCACTGCATGTGCAATTGCAAAAGAATTAGGTATTATGGGTTCAGGGGATCTTGCCATGACAGGAGCAGAACTTGCTAAGATTGATAATGATTCTTTAATAGAACAGATTCACCATTATTCCGTATTCGCAAGAGTTTCCCCGGAACACAAAGTCCGTATCGTTAAAGCTTTTCAGGCACGGAATGAAGTAGTTGCCATGACTGGTGATGGTGTAAATGATGCACCCGCTTTAAAAGCTGCTGACATTGGCTGTGCCATGGGCATAACGGGTACTGATGTTGCCAAGAATGCAGCTGACATGATACTGACAGATGATAATTTTGCTACTATCGTAGCTGCTGTAAAAGAAGGAAGAGGTATCTATGATAATATTAAGAAAGCCATTCATTTTCTTTTATCCTGTAATATAGGTGAAATTATAACCATATTTGTAGCAATTCTCCTTGGCTTACCTTCTCCTCTTCTGGCGGTACAGTTATTGTGGGTAAATCTTGTAACGGACTCCCTGCCTGCCATATCCTTAGGAGTGGAACCTGCTGCCAAAGATATTATGAAGAAGAAACCCATCCCTCCTGATAAAGGCATGTTCGCAGACGGCCTTGTATTTAAAATCTTATTCGAAGGAATTATGATAGGTTTCCTTGCCCTATTAGCATTTATTATTGGTATCCGGGTATATGACAGCCAGGTAATTACAGATCCTCTTCTTTTGCATAGCAATACCGTGACTATGGCAGCCTCACTTGTTCCAAACATAGGAAGAACCATGTCTTTCGCAGTATTAAGCCTTTCTCAGCTGTTTCATTCCTTTAATATGAGAAGCGAGCATTCACTGACGAAAATTGGCCTGTTTTCTAATATAAAGCTACTGCTGTCCTTTTTCGTATGTGGTTTTCTTCAGGTAGTGGTTATTTCAGTAAAACCATTGGCGAATATATTTAAAGTAGTGCCTTTAAATGCCGCTCAGTGGTCAGTAGTATTGGTTTTATCTTTTCTACCAGTAGTAATCGTAGAGATACAGAAATCTATGTATAAAAAATAGTTTTTATTTATAAAGTAAATAACCTGAATGCCAATTTAAACAGCTTCTTCCGGAATCTAATAAAAGAGCTGTTACAAAACCAATCTATCATCCTGAAAAGCAGACCCAGTAATGTTGTGAGTCATCCCCTTATGGTTCAGGATGATAGTTTTGTAACAACTCTATTTATTTATAAATATTATTTATTTTTACTTGTACCATTTATTATATCTTTTATTACTCTGTAACTGATACATTAGTGAAGAATTTAAATCCTAATGGAGATGTATAGAATCCTTCTAGTTTATCTGATTTCAAATATAAATCTGTATAGAAGTAAAGAGGGATAATTGGCATATCTTTTGCTAAAATTTCTTCTGCCTGATGCATTAAAGCAATTCTTTCTTCTCTATCAGAAGAAGCTTTTACCTGTTTGATTAACTTATCATATTCTGTATTAGAATACTGTGCATCATTATTACCACCACCAGTTACCCACATATCTAAGAAAGAAATAGGATCATTGTAATCTGCCAGCCAGCCATGACGAGCGATTTGGTAATCACCGCTGTTTCTTGTATCTGAGAATACTGCCCAGTCTTGAGAAGATATGGTTGCATTGATTCCCAATTCTTGCTGCCACATATAGATGACTGCCTCAGCAACGGATTCATGACCTGGATTAATCATTAATTCAACAGTAGGGAAACCTTTTCCATTTGGATATCCGGCATCCTCTAAAAGTTTTTTTGCTTCTTTTACATTTGCCTCGTAATCAGCAGGGTCTACACTATACCATTTATTTGATTTTTCATGGAATTCTGTTGTTGTTTCCACATCGGATAAACCGGTTGGTACAAATGTATCTGCAGGCTGTTGTCCACCTTTTGTAACAGAATTTACAATATAATTTCTATCAATTGCAAGAGTTAAAGCTTTTCTTACATTTGCATCTTTTAAAGCTTCATTTTCTACATTCAGACATAAGAAATAAGTTCCTAATTGTCCCTGGATATATAAACCTTTATCAGTCATTCTTTCAATTTCTTCACTTGGCAAGTCATCACCAAATAAGATTTCTCCATTTTCAAAGGAAGCAAGAATTGTGTTTTTGTCTTCCATTAGATGGAAATTAATTGTATCCGGACCTACCTTTTCTATACCGTAGTAGTTAGGATTTTTCTTCAATACAATCATAGATTGATGATCCCAGGTTTCTAAGACATAAGGTCCATTACCGATATAGGTAGAAGCATCTTGAATCCATGTATCAGGATTTGCAGATACAATATCTTCTCTTAATGGAAATGTAGCTGGGAATGCACATATTTCCAAGAAATATGGTGTTGCCACTGCTAAAGTAACTTCAATAGTTTTCTCATCCAAAGCCTTAATTCCTAATTCGGATTTGTCCATTTCACCTGCCATAATTTCGTTGGCATTCTTAACCATATCAATAATATAGTTGTATTGTGATGCTGTTGCAGGATCAACTAATCTTTGCCATGCATATACAAAAGCATCCGCAGTAAAAGGAGTTCCATCTGACCATTTTGCATTATCACGGATTTTAAATGTATAAACTAATCCATCTTCACTTACTTCATAGCTTTCTGCTGTACCCTCTACAATATTGCCATCTGGATCCAATTTCATTAAACCTTCAAATACATGATTGATATAAGCTGCACCATCAACAGTTGTATTAATGGTCGGATCAATTGTCTCCGGTTCCGGACCAACACTTACATCAATTGCTAATTTTTCTTTGTCGTTACCAGATTGATTTCCGGTATTGTTACTGGAAGATTCTTTCTTCCCGCAGCCTGTTAGAGCTGTAGTAACCAGCATAGTCAATGCCAACAGCATAACCAGTGATTTTCTCGTTACTGACTTTTTCATAAAATTCCTCCTTATTTACTAGCACAATAGAGTAATTTTACTTCCCTCTTCACCTTATTAACCTGCAAACTCCATTTTAGCTGTATAACTTATTTATAGAAATACAAAAGAATAAAACTGTATTCTTTTGCCATTACTATCCTGTTTAAAACCGGCTCACTTCTATCGCTGTAATAGTATCTCATAAATCACTAAAGATTATAAATTTTATTACTTAATATTGTGACAAGCCGCAAAATGCCCGCTTCCATATTCTTTTAATTCCGGTCTTTCTTGTGCACATTTCTCGGTAGCCTTAGGACATCTTGTTCTAAAAGGACATCCGCTAGGTGGATTTAGAGGACTTGGTATATCTCCTTCTAAAACTATTCGCTGCTTGTTCCTGCTTGTTTTTGGATCTGCAATAGGAATAGCAGATAAAAGAGTTTGAGTATATGGATGCAATGGATTCTTATATAATTCTTTGCTTTCTGTTAATTCCACTAAATGTCCCAAGTACATAACGCCAATACGATTGCTGATATGTTTTACGATGGATAAATCATGAGCAATAAAGAGATAAGTAAAGCCTTTCTCTGCCTGCAAATCCTCCAGCATATTTACAATCTGTGCCTGAATGGATACATCCAGGGCAGATACCGGTTCATCACACACAATAAATTCCGGTTCTACTGCCAAAGCTCTTGCAATACCAATTCTTTGCCTTTGTCCACCGGAGAATTCATGAGGAAAACGATTAGCATGTTCTCTATTTAGGCCAACTGTTTCTAATAAGGAGTAGATTTTCTCCTGTCTGTCTTTTTTATTTTGAAACATTTTGTGAATATCAAGTGGTTCCCCAATAATATCACCTACCGTCATTCTAGGATCTAAAGATGCATAAGGATCCTGAAAGATAATCTGCATTTTTCTTCTAAAGGGGTGCATATTCGCTTTTGTTATATCTGTCCCATTATATAAGATCTGCCCGCCGGAAGGCTCATGAAGTCTTAAAATCGTCCTTCCCAATGTTGTTTTTCCACAACCGCTTTCACCAACAAGTCCTAAAGTTTCACCTTTTTTGATAAATAAACTCACATCATCTACCGCTTTTACATAGGAGGTTTTAAATCCGGATTTTATGGGAAAATATTTTTTTAGATTCTTAATTTCAATTAAATTTTCATTATTCTGACTTCCCATTGTTCTTTACCTCCATTTCATAATCAGCTTTAACAGGCAGCCAACAAAGGGCATCGTGACCTGCGGATATATTATAAGCAGGCGGTTTCTTTTCTAAACATATCTTCATGCAATGTTTACATCTTGGTGCAAAAGCACAACCCTTAGGAGGGTTAATTAAGTCTACCGGATTACCTTCAATTGGCACTAAACGTTCATGCTCTTCTGCATTTAATTTAGGCATGGATTTTAACAATCCCCAGGTATATGGATGCTTGGGCTCATAGAATATTTCATCTATACTTCCTGTTTCAATAATATTTCCCGCATACATAACAGCTACTTTATCACAAATGTCTGCAATAACACCCAAATCATGGGTAATAAAAATGATGCCCATATTTATTTTGTTTTTTAAATCTTTTAATAATTCAACAATTTGTGACTGAATAGTAACATCAAGAGCCGTAGTGGGTTCATCAGCAATTAATAATTTAGGATTACATGCCAGTGCCATGGCAATCATAACACGCTGTCTCATACCACCAGAGAATTCATGAGGATATTGATTCATACGTTTTTCCGGCTGATTAATACCAACCAAACGAAATAGTTCAATAATTCTTGCAGTTCTCTCTTCTTTATTCAGATTCGTATGCTTTTTTAAAGATTCATTAATCTGATTTCCAACTGTAAATACCGGATTCAAAGATGTCATTGGATCCTGAAAGATCATACCAATGTCTTTTCCTCTCATTTTCAGTCTTTCTTTTTCACTTAGGTTAGTAATATCTTTACCATCAAATATAATATTTCCACCGATTACTTTACCGGGTTCCGGAATAATTCCCATTAGCGCATAGGAGGAAACCGACTTACCGCTTCCAGATTCTCCTACAATACCCATAACTTCACCGGGCTTTAATTCATAAGAAATACTTCTTACTGCTTTTACCTCTCCTGCATAAGTAAAGAAAGATACTTCCAAATCCTTTACTTCCAAAAGATTTTTACTCTTATTTTCAGTCATGTTCCCACCTCCTATTTCTTCATTTTTGGATCCAGGGCATCACGAAGTCCATCACCAAATAAGTTAAATGACAATATGATTATACTGATTGCAATTGCCGGGAATAATAAACGGTATGGATAAGACTGCACACCATTTAGTGCCTCTGAAGCTAAGCTTCCCAAGCTGGCCATAGGAACAGATACTCCCAAACCCAAGAAACTTAAGAAGGACTCTGTAAAGATAGCAGATGGAATCTGAAGCATGGTGGTAATAATTAAGGTACCAATACAGTTTGGTAATAAATGTTTTACAATCAGCCGTTTATTATTAGCACCTAATGCGGATGCAGCATTGATGTATTCCATTTGTTTTAATTGCAGTACTTGTCCTCTGACGATTCTTGCCATACCTACCCAGTATAATAAACCGTATACAATGAAGATAGCTACGATACCAGGCCCAAGTTTTTGAAGCCAGCCCAGTGCAGAACCAGAGTCAAACGCTTTTTGGAGAGGTTCTTTAATAACAATCTGTAACAAGATAATAATTAGTATATCCGGTACGGAATAGATAATTTCAACAATACGCATCATTATATTATCTGTTACACCGCCTAATAATCCGGCAATGGAACCATATAAAGATCCAATTATTAATACAATTAGGGCAGAACCCACACCAATGATTATGGATATTCTTGAGCCTACCATAACACGAGTCAATAAATCACGTCCCAATTGATCTGTTCCAAATAGGTGTTTTAGATTTGGAGCCATGTTTTCATCTCCCCTTACCTGCTGATCATAGGTATATGGTGATAAAGATGGTCCAACAAAGGCAAATAGAATAAATAAAATAATAACTATTAAGGAAATCATAGCTATTTTATTCTGTTTTAGTCGTCTCCAAGCATCTTTCCAGTAACTTGTGTTTGCAGTTAATTTATTTAACTCCTCCTGTTCCTGCTTCGTTGCAGGTTCAAAATCTTCCGGAGATAATTTCATCTGCATACTCAATAAATTACCTTTTTGTAATTTCATCTATCTTCTCCTCCTATTACTCTTCACCAAATTTAATTCTTGGATCTACGATTTTATATAGCAAGTCACAAACCAGATTCATCATTATAATTAAAGTAGCTAAAAATATTGTTGTACCCATAATAACCATATAATCTCTACCATTTAGCGCTTTAACGAAATATCTTCCTAAACCGGGAATGTTGAATACCTGCTCTACGACGAAACCACCGGTTAATACACTGGCAATCAATGGTCCTAAATAAGTAATAACAGGAATTAAAGAATTTCTTAATGCATGTTTAAATGTGATAATAAAACTGCTCATACCTTTTGCTTTGGCAGTTCTGATATAATCCTGACTTAGGGATTCCAACATACTGGAACGCATTAGTCTTGCAATGTAACACATTGGATAAAAGCCCAAGGTAAACACCGGAAGAATGTAGCTGGAAGGTCCTTTTAGACCGGAAGTCGGTAACCATTTTAAATTAACTGTAAATAGTATCATTGTGGTGGTAGCTATAACGAATCCGGGAATGGAGATTCCAAGGGTTGACAAGATCCGAATTAAATTATCCACCCATTTATTTCTCTTTAATGCTGCGATACATCCAAGGGGTATACCAAAGGTCACAGCAAAAATGACAGCCATTGCTCCTAATCTTGCTGATGTAGGGAAAGATTCTTTTATAATATCAACAATTTGTCTATTCTTTTGAAGTTTATAGCTTATGCCAAAATCTCCCTTTAACAGATTCAGCATATAATTTTTGTATTGAACAATCAGAGGCTTATCTAAACCGTATTTCAATTCCAGAGCTTTTTTCACTTCTGCACTTGGTGCTTTTTCACTCATAAAAGGATCACCTGGAACCAAATTCATGATAAAAAATGTTATAGTTGCTGCAATAAAAATTGTAAATAATGCAGATCCAACTCGTTTAACAATATACTTTCCCATTTTTTTCAACCTACCTTTTATTATTTTTGTGTACAATTAATTGAAGAATAGTATGTTCCATTCATTTTATGAAGCATGTTTTACATTTATCTTTCTTATTCTACAATATTCGACATTGCAAGTTTTAAAAAATACATGTATACATGCTTTTAAAAAAATATATTGCTTTTATTATAAAGCAATATTGTTTTTTTCTTTCGAAACCTATTAAAAAAATTAATTTAGTACATTAAAATTTTTTATATAAATCAATATATTATGGTTATAAATAATAACTTTTTCATTGTAGAAAGTCAATAGAAAATAGTAGAAATTCGACAAATACCATACATTACCAGGGAATTTTCATGTATTGATTACAATATATGGTTTTCATTCTTTTGCATTTATATTAATCTTATGATATAATACAAACGGAATGAAATAATTACAAGCTTGCTTGTAATTGCCGATTGGAGTGCCCAGATCATGAACATGGTTTACATTCATGATATAATTAATATAAGAAAAATTATATGCATTAATGTTTTGATATATATGATTTTACCATCTTCTATCAAAATAACTAAAACTAAAGGCATTATAGAAATTCATAGTAAGATCGGGGGATAAAAATGACAAAAGAAGAGCTTAGAAGATTAAAAGACCAAGGACCATATGATACATCTTTAGAAGATTCTTTTAATATGTACGATGAGATGCCATATGTAAAAGACATTTTTATTTGCAGTAAAGATTCTATCGTATTATATAGCGGTAATATCATTAAATCTTTTACATATAAAATTGGGGAAACTAAAAAAATTCAATACTAGAATACAGCTTCCATGCTTAGGGATAATACTAAGCTTAACTAAAAATGTTAATAAAAACCTTCGAAAAAGTCTAGATATCAAAGCTTTTTCGAAGGTTTTTATATATTTCTTTAATCCAATTATTTGGTATTAGCTCCTATTATTTCTTCTTATTATCTACTTATTAGCTTTTATTACTTAGTAGCTTTTAATTAGACCGAATATAAGAGATCTCTATTAAGAAAAATAATCTCCGCCTTAATCGTAATTATTTAAATGCTTTTTTCCCTAAATATTCAGCAACTCCGCCAAGCTGATGTTCAATACGAAGTAAGCGGTTATACTTAGCAACACGGTCGCTTCTGGATGGTGCACCTGTTTTTATTTGTCCAGCATTAGTTGCTACTGCAATATCAGCTAAGGTAACATCTTCTGTTTCACCTGATCTATGGGACACAATCGCTGTCCATCCATTGTTTTTAGCCATTTCGATAGCTTCTAAGGTTTCTGTTAGAGTTCCAATTTGATTAAACTTAATCAATACAGAATTGGAGATTCCCTGCTCAATTCCCTTTGAAATTCTCTTGGTATTTGTAACGAATAGATCATCACCTACAAGCTGAATTCTGCCTCCTAATCTGTCCGTTAGCTTCTTCCAGCCTTCAAAATCTTCTTCTGCCAATCCATCTTCTATCGAGCTGATTGGATAACGGTTACATAAGTCCTCCAAGTAATCAATCATTGTATCAACCGTTTTAAATTCGCCGGATTTCCAGAATAAATATTCTCCTTCTCTTCCGGCTTTTTTGGCTTCTTCGTACATCTCGGTGGAAGCAACATCCATTGCAATATAAAAATCATCACCCGGCTTATATCCCGCAGCTTCAATGGCTTTTACAATATAAGCTAATGCTTCCTCATCACTTCCAAATTTAGGTGCAAATCCACCTTCATCACCTACAGCTGTTACATAGCCATCAGATTTAAGTAATTTCTTTAATGTATGGAAAACCGTAGTACTCCATTCCAATCCTTCACTAAAAGTAGATGCTCCTACCGGCATAATCATAAACTCCTGTACGTTTAAACTGGAATCCGCATGTTTACCACCGTTAATAATATTCATCATAGGAACTGGAAGAACTTTTGCATTAACACCGCCAATATACTGATACAAAGGTAACTGAAGTGCTTCTGCCGCAGCTTTTGCCACCGCTAAAGAAGCACCTAATATGGCATTTGCTCCCAAACGTCCTTTATTCTCAGTACCGTCTGCTTCTATCATCTTTTTATCAACTTCAGCCTGATTCAGAGCATTCATTCCAATAATAGTTTCTGCTATTACCTTATTTACATTTTTAACAGCCTTTAAAACACCATTTCCTAAATATCTCTTTTTATCATTATCTCTTAATTCCACTGCCTCAAATGCTCCGGTGGAGGCACCTGATGGAACAGATGCTCTTCCTATACTGCCATTTGCCAGAACAACCTCTACTTCAACGGTAGGATTTCCTCTGGAATCTAATATTTCTCTGCCTACAACTTTTTCAATAGTAAAATCACGATTCATCATTATATTCTCCTTCTTTCTTTGTTAATTTCCATTACATTTACATATAATAACCCAATTCATATATAGTATAAACACGGAATGGAAACATATTCATACTAGCTCGTATTGCATATCGCAACTGTTTGTCTTCTTGAAAATTATGTACATCCTGTTTATGCAAAGCATACTGTATCCAATATATAGAGGAACAGCCATCATCTTTGATAAGGCTATTATAACACTTCATATAGGAATTGTATAATTAAATTTTCATTAAATTGTAATTTGTTTGTATTTGGTCCGATATAATTGTAATTTTCACACAATTACAACATTGCTATTCTATTTAGCGGATGTTATACTATCCTTACTACATAAAATTTCCATGGTGAAAATGTGGAAGAAGCCGTTTTGCAGCCTCTTTCGAAACATGTAATCAAACCATAGTGGTATAATTATCATGTTTTTCTCCATATATATGTGGTATTTGATGTAAAAACAACTATGCCCTAAGTGTGTAGGAACAGTTTTTGTCTATTATTTATTATATTTGAAGGGATGATAATCATGAACGAAACATATTTAAAACTAATGAAATACCTGGATAAATCTATTGCTTTAGAAACTGCCCTGGTATTATTACAATGGGATTCCGAAACTTTAGCACCTGAAAAATCCATGGAACTTACCGCAAAAAGTATTGGAATTCTTTCCAGTGAATACTATAGCAGCTTAATCAATGAAGATGTAAAAAGCCTGCTGGATAAATTAAGTGAAGAAAAGGAACAGGAACAATTAGATTTCAATCAAAAAGCCATCGTAAAAAAACTCAAGAAAACCTTTGAAGAAATGGAGCATATTCCGCCTGAAGAATATCAAACCTATCAGGAATTAATTGCAAAAGCTCCCGGTATATGGGCAAAGGCAAAACAAGAGCATCTTTTCTCCATGTTTTCTCCTTATCTGGAAGAAATCATGGAGTATAATAAAAAGTTTGCTAGTTATCGTGTGAAAGAAGGGCAAAACCTTTATGATGTCTTGCTGAATGATTATGAAGAAGGTTTTAATACTAAGGAATTAGATATATTCTTTGACAAAGTAAAGTCCTCTATAGTTCCGCTATTAAAAGAAGTTGTTAAGAAAAATGATATGATTAAAAAGGAATATAATTATCAATCCTTTGATACAGAAAAGCAGAAGGAATTCTGTAACTTTATTAGTCAGTATGTTGGGTTTGATTTATCAAGAGGTGTAATCGCAGAAAGTGCTCACCCCTTTACAACCAAATTGCATAATCAGGATGTTCGTATAACCAATCATTTTCTAGAACATAATTTGGAAAGCGCAATATTCTCCGTAATACATGAAACCGGTCACGCATTATATGAAATGAATGTGGATTCTGCCATTACATTATCACCGGTTGGAACCGGCGCTTCCATGGGTATGCATGAATCTCAGTCAAGATTTTTTGAAAACATTATCGGCAGAAGTAAGTCTTTCTGGATTCCTATCTTTTCAAAATTAAAAGATACTTTTCCGGAACAATTAAAAGATGTCACTTTAGATTCCTTTATTAAAGCTATCAACAAATCAGTTCCTAGTTTAATTCGTACGGAAGCAGATGAATTAACCTATTCCTTGCACATTATTATTCGTTATGAAATTGAGAAAATGATTTTTGCGGGTGAAGCTAATATCTCTGAACTTCCTGATATATGGAATCAAAAATATAAAGAGTATTTAGGAGTGGTGCCCCCTTCTGATTCTGAAGGCATCCTTCAGGATATTCACTGGGCTTGCGGTAATATAGGATATTTCCCATCTTATGCTATCGGCAGCGCTATTGCTGCTCAAATCTATTATCATATGGAATCCATTATGCCATTCCATTCCTATCTGGAAGAAGGCAATCTGGCACCCATACGTGAATATTTAAAGGAGCATATTCATAAATACGGTGCTTCTAAGAATACCAATGAATTATTAATGGGTATGATGAAGGAACCTCTGAATGCGGATTATTATGTAAGATATTTGACGGAAAAATATACAAAACTATATGAGTTATAAACATTCCATTACGGACTATATGAGCTATAGATATTCAATTACAAAACTATATGACTATAGACATTCCATTACTAAACTATACGACTATATATATTTCATTACAAAGCTATATGACTATAGGCATTGTATAAAACATAGCTTATATGTAATTACTAATTAATAACATATGCTTGATATTTTTAATCAGCCGACAAAGAATAATGGTACAAAGAAAGTTTAAGTGCTATGTATTCTAAAAACTGCCCTGTTTAAAATATCAAGCATTTTTTGTAGTTTAAAATTTAAATATACCAGTAACTCCAATAACTATTGAAATATCCCCCATCTTATTGTATAATTAATCAAATATATGAATATTTAAACATATAATAATTTAAATACTACATATCCCCTGTTATGAAATCTACAAAATGATAGAAAATTAATAAAGAATCGAGGTAATAACTATGAAACTTTGGGGCGGCCGTTTTACAAAGGAAACCAATCAACTGGTTCATAATTTTAATGCATCCATATCCTTTGATCAAAAGCTTTTCAAGGAGGATATTAAAGGAAGTATTACTCATGTAACCATGCTGGCAAAACAAAATATTTTGACAGGTGCCGAAAAAGATTCCATTATACAAGGCTTAGATAGCATTAAAGAGGATATTCTTATGGGCACTTTAGCTATTGATGGTACTCAGGAAGATATTCACAGCTTTGTTGAAGCTAATTTAATAGAGCGAATTGGAGATACCGGAAAGAAGCTTCACACTGGAAGAAGCCGCAACGATCAGGTTGCGTTAGACATGAAACTATATACAAGGAATGAAGTTGTAAAAATAAACCTGCTATTAAAAGATCTATTATCCGTACTCCATGAAATTATGAAAGATAATATGGACACCTATATGCCTGGTTTTACACATCTTCAAAAAGCTCAGCCCACCACCTTGGCCCATCATATGGGGGCCTATTTTGAGATGTTTAAAAGAGATCGTTCCAGACTTGATGATATTTATAAGAGGATGAACTATTCTCCTATCGGCTCCGGCGCGCTGGCGGGCACTACCTACCCTCTTGACCGCGAATATACTTCCAGTTTGCTGGATTTTTACGGCCCTACATTAAATAGTATGGATTCCGTATCCGATAGAGATTATTTAATTGAGTTCTTAAGCACCTTATCCATTATTATGATGCACTTAAGTCGTTTTTGTGAAGAAATCATCATATGGAACACCAATGAGTACCAGTTTGTAGAACTAGATGACTCCTACTCAACAGGAAGCAGCATTATGCCCCAGAAAAAGAATCCGGACATAGCAGAACTAATCAGAGGAAAAACAGGACGTGTTTATGGCTCTTTGGTCTCTCTTCTAACCACCATGAAAGGCCTCCCTCTGGCATACAATAAGGACATGCAGGAAGACAAAGAATTAACCTTTGACTCCATTGATACTGTAAAAGGCTGTATTGCCCTTTTTACCGGAATGCTTTCAACTATAAAGTTCAACAAACCCACTATGGAGGCCAGTGCCAAAAATGGATTTACCAATGCAACCGATGCTGCCGATTACCTAGTTAATAAAGGTATCCCTTTCCGTGACGCCCATGGCATTGTTGGTCAATTAGTTTTATATTGCATTAACAAGAAAATCTCCTTAGACCAACTAACCATAACCGAATACAAAGAAATTTGTCCTGTCTTTGAAAATGATATTTATGACGCCATTAGTTTACAAACCTGCGTTGGAAAACGCAATACCATCGGTGCCCCAGGAAAAGACGCAATGAGCAAAGTAATTTCCATCAATGAGGAATATTTAACAAAATAAAAATTTCAATTATTAACAGTACGTTTTGCCTGGAGGGGTATAGAGAACTCAGAAAGTGTTACTGGGGCTTTCTGAGTTCAATTTACCTTGTGGGGCAAAGCTGTTTAATGAATCTATTTTGTAAATTAGCAGATAACTTAGCAATATAGGTAAAATATGTTTAATTTGTGATGTCAACAATTTTATGATTATTTAAATGCTTCTTGTAAGCTAGTTTTTTACCAAAGGATACTATTAAAGAAAGCACTGAGGAAATAGGTATCTCCACATGAAAGATATTGTTTGACGACATTATTTAATTCCTGCTGGCAACTAAAACCTTCAAGTATCATTAGTACCTAGAGTAAAAACTTAGAACATATCTAAATTGT
>NZ_DAMAUC010000038.1:0-32558 GCF_032079385.1 Anaerocolumna sp. | reverse complement strand
ATTTCTATATGGAACAAGCAATATACAATATCCCCCACTCTCTATGGTCTGAATATCCCATATTGTGCAAAACGTACTATTGTCAATAAGCTAACTTTGTATTATAATAACCAAATTATAAGTAGGCTTCCTGTTCTATTACCAACCCGGTTTCAATGATCAAGTTAATTAATTCCTGAAGCATAGGTTCTTTCAATTTATTTAATTTTTCCAATGTAGCTGTCTCTATAGGTTCTCCGTAATTCTTATACTTCTCAAATGTATCTTTATCCATCCTATAGGGCTTTAGCTGGGGGAATATTCGATTCTTAATATATCTGAAGATGCAAACTCCTCCAAAGTCTAAATCTCCACTATGGAGATAGGTAACTGGCTGTTCTAATAAACTATCAGCCAATTCTTTTAAAAATTTCCTCTCAAGGGGTGAAAAGTAACCGTGAGAGAATATAATCAGAGTCCCCTCTTCCATTGGTTCTGCTGTGAAATTAGCTTTATTCTCTATAGTCAGAATCTTTGTAATCTGAGGATTATCCAGTATAATCGCATTTTTAATTGTCTGGGAATTCAGTACTGTGCCATAAGGGAAGCAACCTGTATCAATTACGCTTCCTTCCACCTCTATTCGTAGTTTTCCTTTAATATTAAGTTCTTGTGAGTATTCCTCAATATAGAGTTGGTTTAGTATATCCGAATCTTCCATAGAAGAATCCATGGCTTCTTCAACGGAATCCGCATATTTTCTGGCAATGCTGATTATCTTTTTCTGTAGTTCTTTTTCAAATACCTTGGAGTTGTTTAAATACCGTTTACTGAATACCCTCTTAAACATAGGGCTTTCCAATTGATCCAATCCGTATAAACATTGATAGAACTGTTTCATCTTTTCCAGGTCATTTTCACAATCTCCCTTTTTAAGATTTTTGTGGCAATCTCCCTTTTCCAGCTTCGGTAGTACTTCTAACTTAATATAGTTTCGTATCCATGATTTCTTAAAGATATGGTAATATTTCATCACCATATCTTTTTGCTCGGCTACAGATATATATTTGGGCTTTCGTCTGGACATTTGATAAAAGTAAGTCATGTTGGATAACGGATATTCTACTTTTTCAATATCAACATTATAATAGCCTTTTACCCATCTGATTTTTAGAAGTTCCGAGCATTCTAACTCTTTAGCCTCATCTATTAATGTTGCTTTTCCTACTATTTTATAATGCTTTTCTTCAATCCGAAAACTTGCATTACCGGAGGTTTCATTATTCCACTTAGAACTTCTCTCATATTGATCTATAATAAGATCAAGTAGTTTCATCTTCCCCATCACCTTCCACGGTTAACAATTCCTGAAATTCCTTTTTCTCAAATTCCTGTATTGAGATACGATTTTTGTTTGGATTTGCAAAGACAAAAGTTTTATCTACATTGTCTACGTAATTTTGGATTTTATCGTTGGTAGCACTGATAACCGCCTGGAATCCCAGTTTTCGTATCAATCGGATACTGCTGCCAACCTTTTCTGCATCCATTTTGGAAAATGCCTCATCTAACACTACCAGTCTTGGTGTGGGTCTTCGTCGTATGTTTGCTTTTAGATTAATACGGTAAACCTGGGCAAAGCTTGCCAGTAAGGCAACATACAATGGATTTTGTCCCTCACCGCCGGAATTCTTGGTAAGCATTTTACTTAGACGCATTGGAGGCATCCCCTCTACTAATTGCTCCATATCAAAAGACAGATAGGTTCGGTAGTCCGCATATTTCTCCATGTTCATTCTTGCTTCTTCTAATAGTTTTGGGTCACTATTTTCCGGTGGCATAAATAATTCAATTAATTCATTGATTAAATCACTGTAATCTTTCTCATGCTGTAAGCTGAATATGTCTATTTGGTTATCATTTTTACCAGATAATTGGTGAGGATTAATGTCCAGGTTCTCGTCCATAAACATATCATAGAACTTTCCATCTTCCCCTCTGTTTTTGGTAATAATAAACCGATATTTATCCTTACCAAAGTCTAGTTGTGCCAATATCCGGTTTAAATCTTCTTTCTGCTGCATTACTTCTTTTATAGCATCCCGGATTTTATATACAAAATCTGTTTTAAAATGATAAACAGCCTGCTTTGCCTGTTCATTGGCTTTCTCTGTATATTCACTCAATTTATCGCTTACTAAATTTTCCAATAATTGATTATATTCTTCATTATCTTTAGAAGTTAATGAAAATCCACGGAAAGAGTAGCTGTTACGGTATTCTTCTCTTTTTAATACCAGCTTGTTAAATTCTTCATCCCTTTTTCTTTCGCTATCCTGCTTTTTGTTTAACAGCTCAAAACGGATACTATCAGTTTTTCTATAGCCTTGTTCTTTCATGAAAGAATCATATGCGGCTTCTCTGGCTTCCTCCAGAGAGAATGCATTTTGTTTTTGAAGCAGCTCTTCATTTAAGGTAAGCAGGGTATCTTTAAAACCATTTAGCTCATGATTCTTTGTTCTTAATTCAACGACGGATGATTCTTTTTGTTTTGTTTTGGAACGAATGGTTTCTTCTAATAAGCGTTGTTTTTCTATTAGTGCATCAATGTCTTTTTCTTTTAATTCCTTAATTTTTCCCTCATACTCCCGTTTCTTCTCTTCCTGTTTCCCAATCTCATGGATTTCTTTTACTATCTGAATTAAGGAATCTGTTTCTTCTGATAGGTCTTCATAATTTAATATATCCGTAATCTTTCTCAATTGCTCGTCCAGAGGTCTTTTCTGTATCTTCAATTCTGATACATCATGCTCTAACTGTCTTAATCTTCTTTCTATGGAACTTCTCCCAATATAAGCATATTCCGTGTAATTACGGGGATTTATATGCTGTAGTTTGTAGCCTTGATATAGTACACAATCCGCTGTGATTCCGCTTTTATTCTCACGCAGTTCCTCTATATTATCGCATTTTATAACTGCACCTAATAGAAAGTCCACATAAGCCCTTACATATTCTAAGTCTGTTTCCACTTCCTCAGCAAGAGATTTCGTCATAATAGCTTTGTTATCTCTTAATACTTTTTCCGTATCAATAACCGCTGCTTTATAATACTTTTGAGGTTCCAAACTTTGGTAAAGCTCCATAGCTTCTTTGGCATATTGAGGGGGGACAACCAAACCAAGTTTATTATTTCCCATATACCCTTCAATAGCATTCAGCCAGCGTTCATCTTTTACTTCCAATACATCTGCCAGAATATCAACCTGTACCGGCTCCTCATGATGTTCTTCCAGCTTCCTTTTTATAAAACCTTTGGCCTCTAACAGATAGGCCGGGTACGCCTTTTGTCCATTTTGAAGAGTAATAATTTGTTTGGTTATATCAGCTATAGAATTCCTTATCTCTTGAAGTTTTAATGATAATTCTTCTTTATCTCTCTCAAGACCCTGCCTGATTTCCAAAATACCGGACTTGATTTTTTCCACTTCATAGGAGGAAGCCTCGTAATTAGTGAAATGAAGGATTCCTTCCTCCACAACCGGCTCTAACAATTCCGCAGCCAACCATGACTTCAGTCCATCGGCAATTTTATCATAAGCAGCCTTATTACGGTACATAAATTCCAGTACCTGATTTAATGCCTTTAATTCAGCCTCAAGGGAATCATAACCGCTGTTTTGAATGGTAAGCATAACTTCATCTCTTTGTTTCTGAAAGCTTACAAGTTCTTCTTCCAACCCTTTTATGGATTGTTCCAAAAGGGAAACATCCTGTTCATAATCCTGTTGCTTTCTCTGAATATATTCCAGTTTACCTTCCAAATTCTTAATATCTAATCTATCTATATTGTACTGGTACTGAATTCCATTATCCTCATATATCCGGTACTTCTCAAACTGATCCTGTAACTGTGTCAGCATTCGGATTTCATTTTTAGTATCTTCTAACCTTCTTTTTAACCTAGTATACCCGGCCGCACTATCCTGCATATCTTCAATATGAATATCATTTTCCGTACAAATATAATTCTTTACAAATTCCTCTAGCTTCATATCCATTTTAAAAGGTATGGCCTTTTTAAAAAGTGCAGGAAAATGTTTTGGATGCAATCCTCCAAAATAATTACTGTACAATTCATTCCTAAATTTTTCGTTGGTTCTGCTAAAATAATACTCTTCTTTCGGATAATTTTCTTTCATATACTCTCTTAACTCATTAACAGAGAATACTCTTTCCCCATCCCGGTAGCAATTAGGTAAAAACTTTCCTACATGCCAGAAGAACATACGGTTAATATCATTTACAGACACATCAACATCAAATATCACTCCAAGGCTTTGATATTTACCGGTTTCCGTATCCTGAAACTCCAAAACGATGGTGGAAGAAAAGTTTTTGTTACGAAGATAACTGATTTTATTATCTTCCTGAACCACTTTCATACCCCTAAGGTATTCTATTAAAGTTCTGTCGGAGTCTTCCTTCGCCGCCTTGTTAAAGAAACCACGTCCGTTGGTGTCCGCATACAATACGATTTGTAAAGCGTCTAATACGGTGGACTTACCACTTCCGGAATGTCCGGTAAAGAAGTTGATTTCTTGATGAAAAGACAGTACCTTTTCATTAATATAGTGCCAATTATTCAGACACATCCTGGTCAGTGATTGAAATCTGTCCATCCAGCAATTCCTCCTCTTCTTCCTCTTCCTCCTGATATTGCTCAATGATGCCGGCAATGGCTTGTCCATCCAGTACCAAATTAACAACAGGGTATATAATAAATCTGGTATCCCCCTCTAAACTCCCCATTTCATCCAGAATTTCGATAACCTGATATTTTTTTAGTGCTGTTATGGTTCTGCGTACCTCTGTAGGTGATATGGATTTATTATTCCATAGACGAAAAAGTTGTATCTTTTCATAAACCTCATTTAAAGTTGTATATACATGAATGGAATTAGAGGCTACATTCATTTGCTCATCAAATATCAGCTTTAATATTAGTATGAAAATAGTTGTCAATTTACTTAGTTTCTCCCCTTGCAGGTTTCTGGACTTTAAATAAATAACACTAAATTGACGGTTCTCTATTAAATCTATATCCGATATCCTAAAATACTCTTTTATAAAGTCTAAATGTCTTTCGCAAATGCGGTATACTTTATTTGGTAAATAACGTTCGGTTTTATTATCGTATTTTCGCTCCAGTATAAATGTCTGGTTTATTAAAACTTTGATAGCTTCTGTTAATTCTTCTTTTTCTTCATCCAGGAGTTCTTTATAATATGGAAACATATTTTATCCTTTCTGTTCTACTATTTTTCTAATAATTGTTATCCTCTAATTTAACAAGGCAACTTATTTATACAGATTTATTTAACCCTCGCAGATAATGAACTCAAAGTCAGATTAAATCTCATTTCTCTCAAATATCATATCCGGGTAAGTATACTTGCCACTTGTAATCTTCCCCTTTACACCAGGAACCACATGAAAAGGACTCTTCTTACGCATACTATAATCATAAGCCAGGATCAATAATTCAAATTCTTCATCTGTGGTAATTGGATGCTCTTTAATACGAAATATTCCATTATCCATCTGCGTCATAATAAACTGTTCAATCTGTATCTGACTATATCTGTTTTTATTTTTATTGATTTGCAAAATGGCCTCTTTCGATAATTCTTCCTCTACCTCTTCTTCCACTTCTACGGTGTCTTCAAATACTTTATGCTTTCCTCTTTTTTTATAAAAAGACTCATTGGATACAATAGTAAGATCATGAATCAGAATCGAATCCGATACTTGTGAAAGGATTTTGCTATTATCTTCTCCGGATAATAGATTTAAGAGAGCAACAACATTTCCCTGAATACTATCATCATTACTTAAGAGATACTCCAGCCGGCTTACTGTGGCTCTGACATACTTGCTATGCTCTGTGTCAATATGAGCAATTCTCTTTTCCATATTCAGAATGCCCCGTTCTATTTCATAAATAATGTCCAAAAATTCATTTTCAATATCTTCTTCCTGTTTTCCTTCCGCCATCATTTTTTGCTTTAATATGTACAATCTACTCTCATCATCCTGTATGGCACGAAGAAGTTTTTTAATATCATTTTTGTAAATATAAAAATTATCACTGGTTTTTAATAAACTGTACTTTTTATTAATTATAGCTTCTACATAAATATCCAAATGTTCTTCCAGAAGTTCTTCATAATTCTTCTTCTCCAGTAAAGTTCCAAAAAACTGATCCATATTATGAAGCATATCCTGCAAAGACCGGTTTAGCCTGGTTGTATTAACCATAGCTGTTTTTAATAGATCCATTCCGGCTTTGGTATCATAATAGAAGGAGTAAATATTGGTATACACATTCTGAATGTACAAATCTGTATCACTGGAATCCGGATTACTTAATTTCTTAAATACCTCAATAAATGCAGAAGCATAGTCGGGAATTACAATATTGGTTTTAAAGGAACTATAATCCTCCACTTTCTTTAACCAAGTAAAACGAATCAGCTTATTAATAATCTTTGTAGCCATAGGCTCCATACTATCTAAATCCTGTTCGTCATCATCTGCAGATATATCTATAATACGGTCAGAAAAATGTTCCGCAATAATCTGAATGCAAGTTTCTTTTGTCAAAAAATAATTGTTATATAAATATTCATCGTATATAGCCATAAGAGATTCTATATAAATATACCGGTTTTTAGAATAAAACAAATTCCAAAATAGCTGTGAAATCTTTAGTATTTCTTTCATGTGCAGCTCCTTAGTATCTAAAGTAATTAATAGGAAAGAAAAATGTATTCTTACTACCTAACAGTTAATAAGAATACAAAATAACATTAATATTATAACATAATTTGATTCCGATTTCACTTATTGAAATAAATTTTGTCGTAATAGGCTGCTTTTCCCAGTACGAGTAATTACAATTAGGGACAAAAATAGTAAGTTTTTGAAATTCTTCTCTATACCCTCCCTAAGCAGAGAAAAGGCACTAATAAAGATATAATACTAAACATGTCAGTAATAAGCCAGGATAGCGAGCCGATGAACTATTAAGAAGTTCTAATTATTAACCCATTTCTTTAATTGATTTAATAAATATTTCCAAAGCGTATTGACTTACTGAACAGTGTTCAGTATACTCTATTTAACACTATTTAAATGAATTGTATAAAAATTAGATTTATCTCAAAGAAAATTGTAAATCAATTTACTTTGCAAACATTATGCTTGCGCCCAAATTCGCAGGAGTTGGAAGCATGTAGGGAATGAGGTAATATGAAAAATACGGCCAACGCAAAAGAAAACATTATAAAAGTAACTACTGAATTAATTGAGGAAAACAACGGTAATATCGAAAACATTACTGCACGGACAATCGCTCAAAAAGCAGGTGTTGGATTAGGTCTGATAAATTATCACTTCGGAAGTAAAGAAAATCTAATTACCACCTGTGTCCAACGCATTATCGAAAAAGTAATCGCAGGATTTGATGCAAAAAAGGAATATGCAACAGATAAGGAACGCCTGATTGGTTGGGCAAACCATGTTTTTGATTTTCTTTTTGAACATTCTGCAATTTCTCGTGTTTCCATACTTGGAGATATGCAGAATTATACTATGGATTGTAATTCCATTCGCTCTCAAAGAGGCTTTATGCTTGCCCTTACAAAAGAATTTGAAGATAAAGATAAACCTTTATTATCTTTTATACTTACAGCCACAATGCAGGCAGCATTTTTAAGCGGAACTACCTCACAGGAGTTATTAGGGTACGATTTTACAAAACAAAATGATAGAAGTGCTTTTATTGAAAGATTAGTAACCATGATTCTAGAAAATAATAGAAACGAGGTATCTTTATGAACAGAAAAATAGCAATGTACGCTTCCCTTATCAATGTAATTGCTGTCATAGGATTTGCCCTATCCATGTTGTTAGGTACGAATTGGGGAAGTTATTTTACTTCCATATTTATTGCTTTTAGTTTTGTACCAATGATAAGCGGTTTCTGCGCTTACGCAAAGAAAGAAGCAAAACTAGCTGCCTATACCGCAACAGGTTTTGCAATTATGTACGCAACAATAAACGTTTTAGTTTATTATGCTCAAATAACAACCGTCCGCCCAGGTAATTTATCAGAGCAAGCAGACCGTATCCTTAATTTTCAGCAGTTTGGACTATTTTTCAATTATGATATGTTAGGCTATGCCATGATGTCATTATCCACCTTCTTCGCAGGACTGACCATCGATGTGATATCGAAAGCAGATAAGTTCTTAAAAGCATTATTGCTAATACACGGAGTATTTTTCATATCCTGCTTTATTATACCTATGCTTGGATTGTTCACTCCTGATAGAGAAGGAGCAGCTTGGATAGGTACAGCTATATTAACGTTTTGGTGTGTCTATTTTATACCTGTAGGATTGTTGTCTTATTCCTATTTTTCAAAATACAAAGATTGAGGTAGAAGCAATAAAAACGCCACGGTTCCTACTTTCAGGACCGCGGCACATTGTTGAGTTGGACCACATATCTTTAAATGTGTGAAGTAAAATCAAGAATAGCATGAACAAGAATTGGAATTAATAGTGTGCCGCCTCGCAAATACATAACAGAAAACACTAAACCTGATATCACACCGCCTAAAAGAACACTCAATATGGCCATAAGAGGATTCACATCAAGTATCGCAATTGGAACTATTGCGTGAATTAGACCAAAAAGAAGACCACAGGTAAAAATCGCTTGGTTCTTTGTAATTGTTTGTTTGAACCAATGAAACAAAAATGCTCGAAAGACGATTTCCTCGACGCATGAGATAATAAATAAATAATATATGGCAACATATATTCCGCTATAAGTATAGTCACCTCTTATAATAAACAACAATATATATATAGAAAAAAGAAAAGATAAAATCCGTGGATGTACTAGCCGGATGCCCATATCAGTCCATTTTATTTTATGTATTGACATTATAATAACCATTACCACAATTGGAACACTTACTAATATCAAATCGCCACAAATTCTGGATAATATGTTGATTTCTGAAATATCACTTATTGGTATAAATAAATCATACTTTGGTAAGAAGTGTTTTATGGTGAATAATTGATATATAAAGTAAATTGATATATAAAATACACCAATACCTAAAATATAACTACTTTTTTTATTTGCCATGATTTATGTTCCTTTCGATGAATTCAAAGCAAGTGATTTCACTACAAGACTATGTGTTTTACAGATCGTCATTAAAACATTGTCAAGAACCTTAAAAGTAAAAATAAATGCGACTATTTCAAATTTATCGCACATCACATGTATGTCATAAAAAAGATCCACGCACCTTTTATTATAGATCAATGCTCTGCCTTGAGTATTTCATCAACATATTTATGAATACTGCTATAATGTGTAACAATGATGATTATTTTATCGCACTTTATCTTGCTTAAATATTCCATAAATTTATTTTTACTCACATCATCCATTATTATCTCTTTAACGGTGATTATTGTTTAATGTTTACAAATAGTAGCCAATACACAGCTTTGCCCTCAAAACTTAAATTAAACTTCGAGAATAGGGGATATAGGTTTCTTGTGACTTTGGGAAATTCGTTATGGTTCTTATATTATAGGAATCGCGCTAATATTGAAAAATCGAGATGTTTGACGAGGCAACGCCGAGGAGTTCTCGATTTTTCAATATGCTTTAAGCGATTACTATAATATTAGAACCATCGAATTTTCCTATGGAACAAGAAACCTATATCCCCTATTCTAGAAGTTCTCATTAACCTTACGTGGACAAAGCGTCCTACTGCGTTCAATTTTTATTTTTCTAAGAAATCAACTAAAACTTTTATGAATTCCTCCGTTTTGTCCACCATAGGTGCATGACCACAACCTTCAAATTCAGCAATTACTGCCCTGTCACCCAACCCGTCTTTTATGGTTTGGAATTGTTCCTTGGATACGACAATATCATTGGTGCCTTGGATCACTAACACAGGTCCTTTGATTTTATCTACGTCACCAGTACCTTCCACTACTCCACTGTGTTCATGAGTCATGTTAAAGGAGGTAAGCGCATAATCTGCTTCTACCAGATTTCTTTGTTTAAAGGTAGCTTCCAGATATTTATCATAGGTTTCAGGGTCTATATTGTTGGATGTATAGATACTTGCATCAAAGATTTGCTTTAGCGTTACCTTATCTCTATTCTTATATACATTTAAAACCGGTGCTGCAATTAATGGATCTTTTGCGATTTCTTCCATCGTTGTTATTCTTTCTGCAGATGGTTTAAAATCAGGACCGGTTTTATATAGAGGATAACCTTTTATTCCGACAGAACCGGATACTGCTGCTTTTCTTACATGATCCGGATAGTCTGCTGCAAATTGTAAAACCACTCCTCCACCCAGGGACCAGCCAAATACATCAAACTCTTTTAAACCGAGTTTGTCTGCTAATAATTTAACATCTCCCGCTAATTCTTTTAAAGAGCTGATTGGAGTGTTATATGTACTGTCACCATACCCTCTTAAATCCGGTGCATATATCTTATAACCTTCTGGCATATTATCCATAATAATGTCCATATGGACAGAAGAACAATAATTCCCATGAATTAAAAGTAATACTTTACTTCCCTCACCCATCTCTCTGTAGGCAATAGTTTCCCCATTGGGTAAATCAACAGATTTTAAAAATGCTTTTTTCGCCATAAAAAGCTCCTTCCCATTAGATTATTTTGTACATTATACCATGTCTTTCTATAAAATAACAATTAACTTTCTATAAAATAACCAAAAGCCGGAGATATATTATTGGCATAAATAGTTTATCTTGTTTGAGATTTTAATTCTAACCTGATTTACAGATTAAGCTGGGTACGTTCTATTTTATTCCAATTATTCGTATGAACAAAGTAACTGATTGTCCCAAAAAATGCATAAATAACTCCTAGGAAACGATATGTAATGCATTCATATAATGCAAAACCAATAAACTTAATATAGTCCTTTATTGAAAACACATAGTTATAACGATACAATACAAAGAAAACTGTTATATTCTGCAGAAATGACGTGCAGAAGGAAAAAAGCACCAGTATCTTTAACGCCCATATCCCTGACGTTGGAGCGAAAAGAAGTAAAAATGGAATAAGAATGGTGGAAAAAGATACAAGGGTTCCTAATATAAAAGAATCAAATAAAAGATACATGGATGTAAGGAAGCTAAAGTTATTGAACAGGTCATTCCAATAATGGATAATACAATCTATAAAAGCCCGCTGCCATCTAAATCTTTGATTAATCAGGTTCTTAAAATCTTCCGGACACTGTGTATAGCAGATAGCTTCCGGAATAAATAACATTCGTTCCTTTTTATTGTTTTGTTTCATGTATTTTTGAAACTTAAGGGTAATGTCCATATCCTCCCCTACTGTCTGTCTAAATCCATCAACTCGGAATAGTACTTCTTTTTGAAAAGCTCCAAAAGCTCCTGCTATAACTGTAATGGCATTTAAGCAGGAATGGGTATATTTATTAAGACAGAAGCCTGTGAGATATTGTATAATTTGATGTCTAATTAAGAAATTGGTATGTTTTAAAGACGGCCTTAAAGTACCGTTGTCATTCTCAAATCCTTGTGCTATATGAACCATACCTCCCACTGCAATTACTTTTTCTGAAGAATTAAAAGCATGGCTAATGTATTTCAAAGAATCCTTTTCGAGTAAACTATCAGCATCCAAAGTAATCACAATATCATTGGTACTGTAGTCAATTCCGGCATTAAGTGAGTCCGCCTTTCCCCCATTCTCTTTGTCTATTACATAAACATTGGAATAAACGGTAGAATGATAAAATCCTTTGACTCTGGCATAATAGAGCTTGCGGGCACATCTTCGCTCATCTATTTCCAAACCCAATGATTCTGTCAATTCCGACAAGGTTTGATCTGTTGACCCATCATTGATAATAATAATTTCATGATGTGTATAATTTACATTTACAAGACTTCTCAAACACCTATGAATCACCAGTTCTTCGTTATAAGCAGGTACAAGAATAGTAAGCCCTTTTTCTTCTTCACTGGCCTTATTCATAGCTGTTCTGTCCGGTTTTTCTTTTAAAAGCGGGATAGTAATATAAACGAGCTGGAAAATAATAAATAAAACAAATAAGACATGCATATTCTAATTTCTCCCTTCACCTTAATGAATAGATTTAAGTATAATAGCTTTTTTTAAAAAATCAAATTCATGGGAAAAATTTTTTTCGTCTTTTTTACTGTTTTTAACAGTTAATTCAAGAATATATTTGTATATATTTTCATTTATCTTACAGAATGTCAAATTATTATCAAAGATATTTCCTCAAAAGTCGAGCAAAAATGCAATACTGTTTATGGAAATCATAGAAATTTATGGAATAAACCGAATTTGACCATTTTATTTTTTTGTGTATAATCTTAATCATAATTTATAAATATATTACATAAGGGGTAATTATATGGAGAAATTGCAAAAAAAATCAAAATTGCAGCCAAGGAGAAAAAACAGAATCCTATATCTGGATATTTTACGTGTTTTATCCATTATTGGTGTAATAGCGATTCATACGGTAGCAGGTAAGGCACAGGATATTAACGTATTAGGAGAATCTGGCTGGTGGTGGGCCAATGTCGTAAACAGCATTACGAGATGGGCGGTTCCTGTATTTTTTATGATTAGTGGAGCTTTAATATTAGATAGCCCCCATTTGGATAATATTCCACATTTTATAAAGTCACGTTTTCTCAAAGTAGGTATCCCGTTTCTAATATGGTCTATTATCTACTCTCTAATTATGCAAATTTATATTTTGGGAAACAAAATTCATTTTCCAGAGATATTGGGTATCCTTTTTATGAATATTCTATTAGATAAATCATATTATCATCTATGGTTTGTTTACGATATATTTATTATTTATTTGATATCGCCCCTTTTAAAGAAAATAGTGGTTCACTCCACTAAAAAAGAATTTGAGTATTGGTTAGGACTATGGTTTGTTTCCACTATTTTATATACTTTAATTCAAAGTCTAGTGGCATTCTTTGGAGGACCAGCGTATTTTTATGTTCATATTCTGAATATACCCTTTGCTTTTGGCTTATCAGGATATTGTATTCTGGGTTATTATTTGCATCACAATGATTTATCCAAAAAAATGAGGATTATTATTTACATAGGAGCACTTATCTCTGTACTTTTGACTGTTTTTGGAACATATTTTATTTCAATTTCTAAAAATACGTTAAATGAAGGCTTATATTCTCATTTTGCCGTAACCACGGTTACCATCTCAATTGCCATTTTTATTGCAGCAAAAAATATTAACTGGAACGGATTTTTAACGGAAAGCTTTCAAAAGCTTTTGGGAACTTTAAGTAATGCAACATATGGAATCTATCTGATTCATATGGTACTAATCATTGATTTTTCCGGTCGTTTAACCTTTTTAGCTGAAAAATCATACGCATTTTATACGATAGCTTTAATTATCATTAGCTTCACATTAAGCTTTGTACTGGTAAAATTGATACAATTAATCCCTCGTGTGGGAAAGCATTTGATCTAAGAACCGGGAGGTAAATCATGTTTAAAAAAAATGCAGCAATAATTCTTTTATGTACGGCTATAGGTATTACAGCATGGACAGTATTTAAATTAGTGCAGGTAAAAAACAAGCCCCTGGAATTTGTGAAAGCTGCTTATTTACCTATTTATAAAGTCTGGCATGCTGAAGATGTGCCTGGAGACCTATTAACTGATATTAATATTTCTTTTGGAGAAATAGCGTCGGATTCCACCGTTCAATTAAATCCCATTAAGGAATTAGATCTCCCAAAAGAATTAGACACCTTGAGGCAAAGTTATCCGAATCTTAAGATTAATCTGGCTATCGGAGGCTGGGGGGCAGAGGGCTTTTCTGATATGGCTTTCACAAAGGAAACCCGTACTGTTTTTATTGACAGTATTGTTTCCCATCTGGAAGCTTACGGTCTGGATGGTGTTGATATTGACTGGGAATATCCTACATTAAGCAATTCAGGTCTAATTAAAGCACGTCCCGAGGATACTGAAAACTTTATACTTTTAATGAAAGAAATACGCTCTAAATTCAATGAGCTTTCTAAATCCAATAATAAAAAGTATACTTTATCATTTGCGGCACCTATAAGTGATTGGGCAGTAGAAATATTTGGTATAAAAGGAGTACGTAATGTTGTGGATTATATTAATCTCATGGGATATGATTACACGGGGACCTGGTCCCAGGTAACCGGACATCAAAGTAATTTAATGAATCATAAAGAAGCACCTAATCATCTGAATACGTATCAGGGCATTAAAGAATATCTTAAGTTTTGTGAACCTGAAAAATTAGTCCTGGGTATCCCTGCTTACGGATATGGATGGAAAGGTGTTAGCTCTGAGGATCATGGATTGTTCCAGTCTGCCAAAGCCGCTATTCCTCTTGAGGAATCGGATTTCACCTATAATAGTTTAAAAGAAAATTATATTTCTAAAAATGGTTATACCAGGTACTGGGATGATATCTCAAAGGCTGCCTATCTGTATAATGGTGATATTTGGATCACTTATGAAGATTTAGAAGCAATTAAGTACAAAGCAGATACTGTAAAGAAACTGAACTTAGGCGGCATGATGTATTGGGAGCAGACTCAGGATCTTACAGGGGATATTATTACAACGATTTCAAAAGAATTAGATAATCAGTAATATATATAATAATATATTTTAAACAGGAGATTTTTAATTAAGTTCCAATAAAAATCTCCTGTACATACAACCTCTCTTATATTTTTATCTCTTTAGACTTAAATTATCTTAAGCTTAATTCATGCCAACTAACTCATGAGATGCTGTTAGCACTTACTCCACTATCTATTACCCTGCTATCCATTATCTGCTTATATATATGCTTTGCTTCATTCCTGTCATGGGGATAAAGCAGTAGGACATCCAGTACATTAGGACAGAAGTTTAAATTAAGCAATCTTTTGGCAAATGCCATGCTAGCAATTTCACTGGTACAAGAAAGTAAGGAGGTATGTGTATAGGGTCCTAATTTCCATAGTTTTATACGGTACTGATTAACAAATAGCTTTTTGTTCCTGGTCTCGATATAGTGAAATAGTTCATGGGCAAGAATCACTTCTTTTAGATTAATATTTAATAATTCTTTTATTTTATATTCCCGAATCAGTTCTTCGCCCTTTCTGATATTATCAGTATATAATGTTATTGTTCCAGGTTCTTCAAATGCCCCAAAGTAAATATAATTCAAAGAATTATCCCTTTCTTCTTCCTTTATACGAATTCTAAATTCTTGTATTAACTGGCAGATATCCATCGGTAATTTCTGTTTTTTCAGCTTACCAAGAAGCTTATCCGCTTCCTCCAATCCACAGATTAAAGATTGTTCTATAATAGTATTTCTAATCTCAGCTGTGATTTTTCCTTGGATAGGATCTGTATATACTTGATATATTGCAAAATATTTATCTTGTAGTTTTAATAATTCCTCTATTTCTTTTTTAATCTCCAGGTAATACACTGTACTATCCATATTAACATTATCTCCACAATCTAAGGTTTATTTTTTATTCCTGAAGTACTGTTTTTTATTCTTATAGTGCTGTTTTTTACTCTATTACATATCATCATTTTACAAATCATTCTTTTACGGACCATCCTGTCACATATCATTTTTTTACAGATCATTCTGTTACATGTCATTCTGTTACATGTCATTCTGCTACATGTCATTCTGTTACATGTCATTTTTAGCCCCAATTAAAATAACACTATCACCGGATGCCCGTGTCATTAATTCTGAATCCATAACCATATGAAGTTGATCTAAACCTGACATTCCTTCATAATCTATAACTTTAGCGCCAATACATAGATAAAAGTCCGGTGTAATCTTAATGTCAGATTTATAAACCGACAGTTCTTCCCACATCTTGTCTACAACTGACCTAACACCTCCGGTTGTGGATTCAACCGCACTGCCATCGCTTCTTTGAATTTTTATAATACCTTTTTTGTCTACAACACGAATTTCTTGCTTTCTTCCCTTTTGAGAACTAAATACATAAAAGTTTTCATTTTGTACAATACAATTTACTTGATTTGATTCTACACGCATAGAATCTGCTGCAATTTTGGTTGCTTCCTCCATCGTAGCTTTCTTCGCAAGATCTTGGGTTTGAATTTCAGTGGAGCCTGTTGCAATAGCACGTACTTTGGAGGTTTGTGAATCAATCTCAATCTGTATCTCTATACTTTCTGCCATTGCACCGGATTTAATCGCCATATCCGTTACTTCGGTACGTATTTCAGCAAGATCCTGAGGGGTTGGACTTGGTATCACACGTTCCACTACATCTCTTACCAGGGCAAGGGCTACTCCGATAGAGGAGATAACCTCTGCATTCTTTGCAATTTGGTATGGCAGATTCATTTTATTGGCTGTAAATGGTAACAAAGCAGTCGCACCGCCCCCTCCTCCGATAAGGGTAATCTGATCCCGTTCTACTTTATATTTATCTGCCAATTCTTCAATTACTGCAATACAGGTATCTGCTGCATTATCTAATATGACCGTGGCACATTCCTCAACAGACATTTTTAATTCTTTTGCTAATGCTTCTATTGCCTTTTTACTGGATTCCGGATTACCATAGGAAAAATCTCCGGGTTTAACAATTTCTAAAGCGGTAGCAGCACAAGTTACAGTTATAGTACACCGAAATCCACCATCACATTCAATGGCAATATAATCCTCCGGATCGCCTTGTAATGGCTGTATTCTTACAACTTTGGGATTAACAATCTTCGAAGGATCTGTAAATGCGGAATAAGGTAGATTAGCAATATGAGCAGAACGAGGACCTACGTGAATAATCCTGTTATTGTCAGCACGAACCATGGAACCCCCTGCAACACCGGATACATGTACGTCCAGAGAATGAATCAAAGTACTTTGGCCTCCTACAACGGAATAGTCAATCATAGGCCGTCCATTCTTTATAACTCCGATATCTGTACTGGTTCCGCCAACCTCAAAGAATATTCCGTTAGAAACTCTAAGATACATCAGTGCTCCCACTGTGGAGGCTGCCGGTCCCGATAGCATAGTTAATACCGGACGTTTTCTCATTTCTTCTATATCCATAACACCGCCGTCACCCCGCATAATCATAAGAGGTGCTTTAATACCGGCTTTTCTAACTGCTGCTTCTGTACTGTCCGCAGTTTCAAACATTTTAGGAAGTATGGAAGCATTAATGACTGCGGTACGGGTTCTTCTTGTCAACCCGTATAATTTACTAATATCCGCAGCGGCTGTTACTTCAATCCCCTTTTCTTTTCCTGCTTCTTTTACCGTTAACTCTTCTTCAATATCATCCACACCAAAAGCTTTCGAGGCAACTATAACCCCGCAGCCATCTGCTTTTAGATCATCAATGGCTTTGCCTGCTGCTTCTTTACTGAACTTTTTCAGATCCATATACTGATGAGCAGTCATAATCTTTCTTTTTCCGGAATTATCTAAATCTATATCTTTTACATTACTTTGTATATTGGATAAAAAACCCAAAATAACGCCTTTGCCCATTCCGATAATACCTGTTTTCGCTACATCCCCCTCCAACAATGCATTGGTAGCCTGGGTAGTGGAATGTGCAATAAAAGTTACTTCTTCCGGTGATATATTGTTATCATTGAGGCATTTTTTAAAAGACTCTACCACACCTTCCGAAACACCTAGTCCACTTTCATGTGTAGTTTTTACAGAACCGATTCCTACAATTTCATAAGTTGCATCATCTACAGCCACGGCCTTTGTATGGGTTCCGCCAACATCTATGCCCACTCGAATTTTCCTATTTGTCATGTTAACCTCGATTCCGGTGCCTTAGCACCTTTTTTCTTTCAACCTGATTCCTCTTTGCAGCACCCATATAGTTAATAAGAATGTCTTTCAGTTATGAAGAAAAAGCATCTTCATAATACCTCCTATCCAAATAATAAGAATACCAAAGCAGTGTTAATAATGGTAATCATCCATGCCCATATAACGCCGGTTCTCAAAAATTCTTTTACCGAAACTTTGCTGTAATTTAGTGCCCATAGATTCCAGGACTGAGTTGGACAGACGGAAAGATTCATGGAAATCGTTGGAACATACATTAAGGTAAAGAGAAATGGAGTGGCAAAACCACCAATGGCATTCAATACTCCTACCGTAGCTGCACCAGCACCAAAGATCGTTAAAGGTCCCCGGAACAATCCAAAAGGTGCTATAATCGCAAATACAATACAAAGTACCAATGTGGAGTTTGGCATAATACCTCCAAGAATTGCTTCAAAAAATGGCGCTGCAACACCGGATATTTTATTAAACATTGGCAGAATAAATAAAAATCCTAACAAACTTGCAACATCCACAACTCCGTCATAGAAAGTTCTTGATATGGTTCTGGCAGCCTGTCCGAAGTTCGGCAATTTACCGCAAACAGCAAGACCAAAAACAGAACCTACAATGAATGCCGGAATTGTCTGCCATTTAAAGAATATAGCCAGTGCAGTAGGTATAATGGGTGTAATCATTGCTACTGTTGGCACACCAGCTTCTAAATATCCTGCTTTTCCTGTTTTTACCGCCCAGGCTCTCCTACGCCTTTTTTTCCTTCGTAAATTATATATAAGCATTATTGCTATAACAACAAGTTGAATACCCATTGCTAAAAAGCCAAAAATGAAATAGTTTTTATCATATAGCATATCTGTAAAAATACCCTGCATTTGCTTAAATAGCACCTGATTAATGTACATGCCGCTGCCTACACTCATAAGGTAGGAGGTAACTGCAAGAGGTTTGGGAACTCCCAAAGACATAAGAATCGGCAGAATAATAACACCAATCGCTACTACTGCACCTGCTCCAAAGGTAGAGGTAAATATAATACCGGAGACTATGGATAACAGAATAGTTGTAAACAATGGGTTATCTCCGCCTAGTTCTGTTACACTTTTTATTAATTTGGAAGCAATACCTGTTTCAATCAGTACCCTTCCAAACCAACTTCCAAATATAACATTAACCGCCGTAGCACCCCAACTCTCCGGTCCTCCCTGAAAGATGTCGGCCTGAGCATTTGCCCAGGTTAATTTGCCACCGGCTATACATAGTGCAACCCAGATAACTGCCATAATAAAGAAACCTACCATTAAGTTCCCTCCACGTGCAGCAAAATAGATTAACCCAAAGTATGTGATAAGCAGAATGATACCAATAATAATTGCAGTATCCATAAAATTCTCCTTTCAATGATTATATGTTGTTTGTCCATCCTTAACGTAACAGCAATACTTATATTATTTTTTCCAAATTATTATTAAATATATTCACATAAATAGTAAATAGATAATTTAGAAAACAATATAACCTCTTTAATGCCATAATACTTCAAATGAAAACAAGAGATTTTTATTATGAAAAAGCACATACATAACCTCTTTAACGGAGCTGATTTCTTATATGTAATACAATGGACTTTAAGGAAACCTTGCAAAAAACCAATGTTAATAGTACAATACAATCAAAATATACAGGATGGAGAGATTACATTTGAAAAACATTGGACCACCGGTTTATTCCCAAATAGCATTGGATATTGCTGTACGAATTGCCAGAGGCGATTTAAAAGAGAATACCAAGATATCCGGACGTTCTAAAATGGCTAGTGAATATAATGTTTCGCCGGAAACCATTCGCAGGTCATTCCAGCTTCTGCAAGATATGAAAATTATTGAAGTATTACAAAGCAGCGGCGCAATTATTAAATCAAGAGATAATGCTTTAAAATATATTGAACGAAATAATATTGGAAATGACTTTAGAAACCTAAAGCGAGAACTAAATGCCCTATTAAAAGAACGCTCCAACATGGACAAACGTATCAATGAAATTGTTAGTCAGATTATTGACTATAGTGAACGTTTTCGAAACATCAAACCATTATACACCTTAGAATTCGAAATACCTGAGAATTCTTCTATATTAAAGAAATCTATTACTGAAACAAAATTCTGGCAAAATACCGGAGCAACCATTGTCGCAATAAAACGTTCAGACGATATTATATTATCACCTGGACCTTATTTTGTGTTTGAACCTCATGATATTATAGTGGTTACAGGGGATATGGGAATCTCTCAGAGAATTCAAGATTTAATAAAAAATATTGATTAATATACATTTTATATGTATTACCCAGCAGCCATATTTAAAAAAATATGGCTGTTTTTGTTGACAAATTAAAAACTTGTATTATTATATATAAGTATAAGTGACAACTTGTAGTCAATTGTTAAGTTGTCGGAAAAATGAAAGTGAGGTCATAAAATGAGAAAAAAAGGAACCTTAATAGGAATTACTTTGCTGATATGTGCATCCTTTTTAGTTGGTTGCAAAACAGATTCAAATACAGTAATTAAATTGGCAGATGTAGGTTGGGATAGTATTAAATTTCATAATGCAGTAGCTGACTTTATAGCTGTGAATGCTTATGGTTATGAAACAGAAGAAATATCTGCAACCACTCCTCTTACTGTTCAGGCTTTAAAAGGAGGCGACATTGACGTAATTATGGAGATGTGGACCAACAATGTTGTCAGTTATTCGGAGGATATTGCTTCTGGTGCTTATCAGGAACTAGGAACTAATTTTGACGACAACAATCAAGGGTTCTATGTTCCCAGATATGTAATTGAGGGCGACCCGGCAAGAGGTATAAAGCCCGTGGCTCCTGATTTAAAGACTGTAGCTGATCTTGTTAAATACAAAGATGTATTTGTTGACGAAGAGGATGTAACAAGAGGGCGAATATACGGAGCTATTTCCGGTTGGGAAATTGATCAGGTTATGTATAACAAATATAAATATTATGGTTTGGATAAAGATTTTAATTATTTCCGTCCTGGTTCTGATTCTCCTTTAGCCGCTGCATTTTCATCGGCTTATGAAAAAGGAGAACCTGTTGTTGGTTACTATTGGGAACCAACCTGGCTGACTGGTAAATACGATCTTGTACTTTTAGAAGACGCTCCCTATGATCCAGAGACCTATCCAGATGGAAAAACAGCTTGTCCGCCTGTTAATGTAACAGTATGTGTAAGTAATGATATGCTTGAAAAGACACCGGATTTTGCAGAGTTTTTGAAAAAATACAAAACATCCAGTAAATTAACAGCTGAAGCCTTAGCATATATGCAAGATGAAAAAGCGGATTATGATGAAACAGCAAAATGGTTCTTAAAAAATCATGATGAATTGATTTCAGAATGGTTACCTGAAGATAAGGCCGAACTTGTTAGAAATGCTTTGGATTAGGAAGGTGAAATGAATATGAATTGGCTAACACAATTTCCTGATATTTTTGAAATTAGTATTAATGAATCTATCGATAATGTTGTCAGCGAAATAAATAAAAATTTTGAAGGATTCTTTAAAGTAATAAAAGACTTCGTTTTAGGTTTTCTGAACGGAGTCGGTGCAATTATCAATATAATACCCTGGTGGTTATTAATTCTCCTTGTTTTCTTTCTGGGCTGGAAAACCAGTAAGAAAATACATAAAGGTTTATTGTATGCATTGAGTTTATCAATAATTGGCATATTAGGCCTTTGGGAATTAATGAATCTCACACTGGCTATCGTAATAGTATCCGTTTTAATATCTTTACTGTTTGGATTACCAATAGGTATTCTGCTTTCATCAAGTAAGAAAGCATTTGCTATTGTTCGTCCAATCCTTGATGCTATGCAGACTATGCCTTCCTTTGTATACCTGATTCCAGCAGTTATGTTCTTTGGATTAGGAAAAGTACCTGCAGTTATCGCGACTATTATTTATGCGATAGCACCTGTTATACGGCTTACCTGTCATGCCATTAACCAGGTAGATAAAGAAATGGTAGAAGCTGCTCAATCCTTCGGTTCAACCAGAATGCAGCTTTTATTAAAGGTAAAGCTTCCCCAGGCATTACCAACCATAATGACTGGTGTAAATCAGACTATGATGATGGCAGTATCTATGGTTGTAACATGTTCCATGATTGGAGCAGCCGGACTGGGTCAGGAAGTACTGATTGGTATTAATCGTCTGGAAATCGGCAGAGGCTTTACTGCCGGTATCTCTATCGTTATCATTGCCATACTTATGGACCGTTTAACCCAAGGCTGCTTTAGTAAAAAAGCACCCACATTGGAGGAATAGAATATGGAAAATATAATAGAAGTAAAAAACGTAACCAAAATATTTGGTTCCGGCATTGGAAATGCATTAAAATTATTAAAATCCGGAAGCAATAAAAAAGACATATTTAAACGTTTTGGTACAACAGTAGGAACAGATAATATATCCTTTGATGTAAAGAAAGGTGAAATGTTTGTTATAATCGGTTTGTCGGGAAGCGGCAAATCTACCATCATTCGTTGTTTAAATATGCTGTATCAGCCAACTTCCGGAGAAATTTTATTTAATGGAAAAGATATTTGTAAATTTAATAAAAATGAATTACGGGAATATAGAAGGAATCATATTTCCATGGTTTTTCAACATTTTGGTTTAATATCCCACCGGACTGTTTTAGGAAATGTAACATATGGATTAGAAGTTAAGGGTGTTCCTAAGGCAGAAAGAGAGGCCAAAGCAAAAGAAATGCTATCTATGGTAGGGCTGGAAGGATGGGCAGATCATAATATATCTTCCCTTAGCGGCGGTATGCGCCAGCGTGTTGGAATAGCACGTGCACTTACCAACAATCCAGATATCCTGCTTATGGATGAACCATTTTCCGCTTTAGACCCTATTGTAAGACGAGATATGCAGTTTGAGTTACTTAAGATTCATAAGATGGTTCAAAAAACAATTATTTTTATTACACATGATATCAATGAGGCTTTCAAAATTGGCGATCGTGTAGCAATTATGAAAGACGGTAAGATTGTACAAATCGGTACACCGGAAGAGATACTGGAACAGCCTGTTAACGAATATGTAGAAGAGTTTGTAAAAGACATTGATAAAACAAAAATACTTTGTGTAAAACATGTTATGACAGTTCCTTCTGCATTTGTCAAACAAAGTGACGGGCCCCATGTTGCTATGAAAGAAATGAAATCCAATGGCGTTTCCAGCGTTTATGTAGTTGGTGAAAACATGGGATTAGTTGGTTTACTCACTCTTGATGGTGCGCTAAAAGCAAGAAATGGAGAAGCCTCATTAAAGGATGTAATTATAAAGGATATTCCTGTTACCGATGCAGAAGTAAATCTTCAGGACCTTTTACCAATTGCAGCTGAGGCAAAATACCCCCTTGCAGTTACCAATTCAAAGAATCAATTGATTGGTATTGTTACCAAAGCCTCTGTACTTTCCTCATTGGCTTAATACCAAGCTATTATAAAATTATAATGGGCTGTTGTAAAATGAATGTCTTATATCAGATACGGACTATAATATCCGTTTAATTCTCTATATCTGATATCACTATCCATTTTGCAACAGCCCATTTGCAATAAGTTAATCTAAATTAAACCACATTACAGGCTTTACTCTGAATTCTTCACTGGTTGCTTCATAACCATATTTCATCGCAAGTCTATTTACAGATAGGAAAGCTGCACTGCCTTGCTGGTTACCCGGTGAACGAAGCCAGCTGTTACTTTTTAAGTCAGGGATTAGTTCATTATATTGTTCTATTTCTTCAATACTAAAAAGATAGATATAATCTTGTGTGTCGTTTCCGCCACTTGTTCCATATACCGGATTATCTGAATTCTTTACAGTAGCAAGTATAATATTATCTTTCTCTGCTTTTGTGAAATTTTCATCTAAAAATTCTGAATTCAGCCAATTACGTAATGTAGACTGTTCCCAAGTAACATCTCCTGAATTAGTGTTATACGCCATGCCCGATATTGCTAAATCTTTTAATAGTAAAGCCTTATTGTCTTGAATTTCTAATATTCTCCACTTATTTTCACCGATATTAATGGTATCTCCGATTTCACTATTTTTAATAAACAGTTTCTCCATGTCCACTTTTTTCTGGTCACTGTCTTTATAGTCTCCTGCAGCTTCAAAAGCTTTTTTAGCATTTTTATAATCTTCCTCTTCCATAGCTTCTAATCCTTTTTGGTATCTGCATTCCGTCATTTTTTCTTTACTGTCTTTAAATCCTCCAATTCTCTTATAAACTTTAATTGCCTGATTATAAGAGCCTGTTAACTGCAGCACATTGGCCAAATAATATTTTGTATGGGCACTCTTAACTCCAAAGAAGATTGCAATAATTGCAAGCACAACTACCACATTATTTGTTATTTTTCTCCTGCCTGCTTTCTTTTCTAAGCGGGTACTTAACTCCTCACATTTTTTCGCCAAAGTATTAGCATCCAGATAACCATCAATTTTACGAAATTCTTCAGCGGCTAATCTATATTCATCTGCCCGTTTCGCCTGTTCTTTCAGTTCTGTAGCATTTTTATAAACCTGCTCTTTAATTTCTCCCTCTGTTGCTTCAGCAAGGCGATAGCATTCCCCGGCAAGCTCCTTAGAATCTTTATAATCAGATAATTCATCAAATTGCTTTGCTGCTTCAAGATACATATCTACTTTATCTTTATAAGGAGTCATACAACGAATTGATTGCATTAAATTCATTACCTTTTGGTAATTGATTTCTTTAGCTGCATCAATTGCTTCCTCACTTTCAATATTTGCTTTTAAATTTGTTTCATCTGCCATATTATTTTCCTCTACTAATTTTTCTAACAAATCCTTGTTCTTTTGAGACATAACAACCTCGTTTCCGGCACTTTAGTACCTTATAAAATAAACACAAACACATCATATTCTTTTTTAGACAAAAAGTAAATATCAAAAAAAGGATATGCTATTTGTTTATTTTTTGTACTGTGTCGTTATACACATCTTTTCGAAGTTTTGTAAGATATTCCGAAAAGGCTACATTTCCATTACCATAATCTAAATTGGTGGTATATTCAAGGGGTATCCAAGTAGAAAGATCTGCTTCGTTATGCTGAATAATTACTTCCAATTTATCCAGAGCTTTATATATTTTAGCTTCTAAAGTTTCCAAAGCATCCATTTCCTCATACAAGGCTCTAAGTTCTTTATTATAAGGAGTTGGCAAAGAATCGACCCAATTGTATAATTGTCTGCTTTCCTCTTCTTCATCCTGTGCTGTCTTATGAAAAGATGGAATATCACCGGTAAAGGCTTCACCCATATCATGGAATATACACATTTTAATTACTTTATCCATATCCGCTTCAGGAAATTCATCTTTTAAAAAATAAGCAAACAATGCCAATCTCCAGCTATGTTCTGCTACACTTTCATGTCTTCCATTTGAAGTCCAAGAATGGCGGGTATTATTTTTCAAACTCTCTGCTGTTCCAAGAATTTCAATTAACTTTCTCGTATCCATTTTCTTACCTCCTATTTATCTCATTCTCCTCACTATTAGCACTAACCTAATATAATACCTTGAGACATGTCATTGAATATTTTTTCATTCATCCTTTCATTATACCATTATAAATTAGAAATGGCGAGGAAAATCCTCGCCACATAATAATTAAGTAATAATTATATTAATTGCATGTTATAAACTATTGGGAAAATCCTTACGGAATTTATCTGCAAGCTTCTCCTGCCAGTCTGTTATAGCCTCCAAACGGCCTACAAAGAATCTTAAAGTTTTAGGTTCTTCTGTAAATCTTAATCCTCCAATTAAATCACGATTATCCCATAGCCAAGTGGTACGGTCTATGGCATATTCCACTTGACTTAATGTAAATACTCTTCTTGGCATTGCACAACGAACCAATTCCATAGATGCCAAATGCTCTGAGCCGTCAGGGTTACGATCTTCACTTAAAGTTCCCCGTTCCATGGAACGAATACCTCCTGCAATATATAACGCTGAGGATAAAGCCGCTGCCGGATACTGTTCACCCGGTACATTAGGAATAAATTTCATGGCATCAATATGACACCCCAGTCCACCTGCTGGTTTTACAACAGGAATGCCACGTTTGTCTAATTCATTAACCATATATTCTATGAATAAAGGCCCCTGGGATATTACATCAAAGTCCATTGTTTCATCAAGCCCTACAGTAATAGCACCCATCTCTTTAATGGACATACCTCCATAGGTAAGAAAACCTTCATAAAGGGTAATTGCTTCTTTCATAGTATCCCACAGTTTTTTGTCACGGACAAGAATCCCGCCACCTCTTGCAAACCCTAACTTACGGGCTGAAAAATAAATGATATCAAAATGAGAAGCAACCTCCTTTGTAATTTCACGAATGGACATGTTCTTACATTTGTCTTCTCTGACTTTCATAAAGTAGAGATTATCCTGTAATAAACTTGCATCTAATAGCATGGTAATACCATATCCATTACAGATTTTATGTATTTTTTCAATATTTCCAAGAGAAATAGGCTGTCCGCCAATTAAATTTGTACCTGCTTCAACACGTACAAAGGGTATATGTTCAGGACCTGCTTCCTTGATTACTCTTTCCAATTCTTCTAAATCAAAATCACCTTTAAAAGGATCCTTGCTGTCGGTAATGATACTGCTCTTTTTTACAACTTCAACTACACGTCCACCATTTTTAACTATATGCGCCTTGGTTGTTGTAAAATGATAGTTCATTGGACATATATCCCCTTCTTTTACAAGGGAACCTGCGATAATATTTTCACAAGCCCTTCCCTGATGAGTTGGCAGAAAGTAATCCATTCCAAATATCTCCGCTAATTTCTCTTTTAGTTCGTAAAAGGTTCTGGATCCGGCATAGGCATCATCTGCATTCATCATACCTGCAAGCTGATTATCACTCATAGCATTAACGCCGCTATCCGTCAACATATCCAAAAATATATCCGAATTTTGTAACATATATAAATTATTACCGGCCTCCTGTAATGCTTTTAATCGTTTTTCAACCGGAAGTAAACTAATTTTTTGTACGATTCTGGCCTTATGCATCTCTAACGGTATATTCTTACCACTATAGAATTGAATATTATTCATAACTTATCCCCTTTTCTTTTCACAAATAATAATTGATAAATATCTTTACTATTACCTAATTTGTATCAACATAAATTCAAATTAACCTCATTATAACTTAAACGCATTAAATAGTCAACGCTTTAACGCGACAAAGCAAAAAATAAACTGTTACCTTGAGCATAAATTTAATACGGCTATATTTTAAGAAGAAGATTCTCCTGTAAATAATAGATTCTCCTACTTAAAATATAACTTTCTGAATGTCTACGCTCAAAATAACAGTTTATGATTTATTTCGTTTTCTATTTTAATCTAGTTTTTGATTTAATCCCATTTATAATCTAATCCGTTTTTTGACCTGTTTCGTGATTTAATCCTGTTTATAATACAACCTGGTTTGTAATTTAAACCAATCTACAGACTACTCCGCCAAAATAGCTTTAATTCTGTGAATCAGCATATCCATCGCCACAGTATTCTTTCCGCCCCGGGGTATAATAATGTCTGCATATTTTTTATAAGGTTCTACAAATAGTTCATGCATTGGCTTTACGGTATTTATGTATTGGTTTATTACAGATTCCAAGCTTCTTCCCCGTTCATTTACGTCTCTAACAATTCTGCGAATTACCCTTTCATCCGCATCCGTATCTACGAATACCTTAATATCCATTAAGGAACGAAGATTCGCATTTTCATAAATTAAAAATCCTTCTACTATTATAACTTTAGCGGGATTCACTCTTATGGTTTCAGCAAGCCGGGTATGTTCTTTGTAGGAATAAACCGGTCTGTCAATTGCATCACCTTGTTTTAATGCCTTAATGTCAGTAATCATTCTTTCGGTATCAAATGCATTGGGATGGTCATAGTTTAGTTTTGTTCTTTCTTCAAAAGGCAATTCATCGTGAGGTAAATAATAAAAATCGTGGCTTAATAATTCAACACTGTCTCTAAATGCTTCTTTTATGCGATTCGCAACTGTTGTCTTTCCTGAAGCAGAGCCTCCTGAAACCCCTATAACAACAATATCTTTCATACAACTTACCATGCATACCACAAGTGATATGTGATACTGCCACAAACCTATGTGAAAGAAGATAACTGTGGCATCCTTTCATTCTAATTTTTCTTTCACACTACCAAGTCAAATGTCGTTTTCAACAATTCTGTTTCACTTCCAACGACATAAATCACTTTGGTTTCCTTTTTTCTTTTATATTCTACCATATAAAATGAAGAAGATAAATCACAAAATATTTTATTGGAAGTACTTTTATCTAAAGTAAAATAGTGGTATAATCATTTTTACTCGGGGCATGTGTAAGAACTATTTATTACATAGCTTTGTTTAAAGCTCATTTTCCTTATTAGAGATTGGGAAAATAGAAAGTGGGGAGGTTGAAAAGCTATATTTTTCAACCTGCAATTTGTACCGGGGTACGCATTGTATTATAATTAAAAGGCGTTAAAGTGCCAGAAACGAGGTTTTTATGTCATTAACTGTTAATAATTTGTCAAAAAGCTACGGAGACAAAGTTGTCTTGGATAACTTAAGCTTCGAGATAAACGAGCCGGGTGTTTATGCTCTCCTTGGAACAAACGGCGCCGGTAAGACAACCACACTACGTATTATTTTAGGAATGCTTGCCAAAAATAACGGTGAAGTTTTATGGAAGGGAAAAGCTTTAGATCCTGTACGTACCAATGTTGGTTATCTTGCAGAAGAAAGAGGCTTATATCCAAAATATTCTTTGCTAGATCAACTTTTATACTTCGCAAAACTTCGCAATGTACCAAAACACACTGCTATGGATAGAATAAAATACTGGGCTGACAGATTAGCTGTGACTGAATATATATTTCCCCCTAAGATAAAAGGCAGAAAAACTTCCAAATCCAATCATGCCGATCAATTATCAAAAGGTAACCAACAAAAAGTTCAGTTAGTGGCTGCCTTAATATCTGATCCTGAACTGCTTATTCTTGATGAACCTTTAAGCGGTTTAGATCCAGTGAATACAGACTTATTTAAGGCTATCATTCGAGAAGAAATCAGCAAAGACAAATATTTGATTATGTCCAGCCACCAGATGCCAACCATTGAAGAATTCTGTTCTGATATTACAATTTTAAATCGTGGTAAGGCAGTGCTGCAAGGTAATTTAAACGAAATCAAAAAGGGTTATGGACGTGTAAACTTATTCGTCAAAAGTGATGTGGATATTGCATCTTATATTTCCTCTTTTGGTCTTACTATAGCAGGCAAAACACCTAGTGAATATCACTTGAAGGTTAAAAGTGAAGATCAGGCAATGGAATTTCTTACAAAGTTAATAAACGACCAAATTCCTATTGTAAAATTTGAACTTCGTGAACCTTCATTACATGAAATATTTATTGAAAAGGTAGGGGATGCAAATGAAGAAAAGTAATTTAGCCGGCTGGAAGAATGTATTTTCTTTTACTTTGGTGCAAACCTTGAAAAGTAAAGCATTTCTCATCTCCTACATCATACTGATTACTCTTTCCTTAATATCCATGCCCCTGGTTAATAAAATATTTAACAGTGGCAACGAAGATGTAAATGCACCAAGCCCCATAAAGAAAGTATACGTTTATAACAGTACTTCCCTTCAGGACATTGATTTTTCGAAGCTTCTGACTGAGGAAAAAATGAACCATATTCTTTTTGAAACGGCTTCAGAAGAGTATGATGCTTTATCCAAAGAAGTGGAAAAAGAAACATCTTCTGTTATCTTAACCATTACAGAAGATGCGAATATGTTCTCGCTGCACTTTCTAAAAGCAAGTAAAGGTCCTGTGAAAGAGACACATATACAAGCTTTAGGTAATGCATTGGCAAAGCAATTTCAATTATTACGAATTAGTGCATTGGGAATTACAGAGGAACAAAATGCCTTGCTGAATGCCAAAATCGGAACAAGCATTTCTGCTGCTGATGTGAATGGTGATGTTATCTTAAAAGAAGATACTTCTATATCTATGGCTGAATATTGGTTCATATACGGAATCTTATTCTTTGTACTAATGGCAAATATGTTATCAAGCACACAGATTGCTTCCAGTATTGTAACAGAAAAATCCACTCGTGTTGTAGAATATCTATTAATTACGGTAAAACCTTTGGCACTTATGGTCGGTAAAATAATGGCCATGCTATTTGCAACTTTGTTCCAGATGGCATCCATGGTAATTGCTCTATTTATATCTAACCGGGTAACTTCTGCTGTTACTCCAGGCAATAGCAGCAACATGTTGGAACAGTTTTTACCAAAAGATATCTTTCAAAATATTAACATCGTAAATATCCTGTTATGCTTTATACTTGTTATGCTTGGCATGATTTTCTATGCTACTTTGGCAGGTTTGGCAGGAGCAACTGTAAGCAGAATAGAAGAATTAAATGAAGGTTTGACTTTATTTACAATTACAAACCTGGTTGGCGTATATATCGGACTAGGTGCATCAGGTACTTTGGTAGGCGCAGGAATTAATCCATTTGTTGTTTTTGCTTTCTTATTCCCGCTGTCTTCTCCATTCATACTGCCTGGTGCAATTCTTATTGGAAAAGCCACTTTACCATTAATGGGTATAGCCATTGTTCTAGAACTTGTATTTATACTGCTTTTGTTCCATTTTGTTGCAAAAGTTTATGAAACACTTATACTTCATAATGGTAATACAATTAAATTGAAAGAATTAATTCATCTTTCAAAAACAGTCTAGGGAGGTGGGCAAAATGAAAAATAATTTTAGAGGATGGAATACAGTATTTGGCTTTACCTTCCGTCAATTAACAAAAGGCCTAGGCTTTAAACTTGTTACCGCATTAGTTGCGCTTCTTATATTAGGGGCATCTGTTTTAATCAATGTGCTGGCGGCAAAACCGGTGGAAAGTGATATACCGCAACTCTCAGTTTCACCAATTAGTAAAGTATTTGTCTTAGATAACAGCGGATTGCAGCCAACCGATTATAAAGAAATGAATCCGTTTTTCACCCAGGAACAATATTCACATATTGTTTTTGAGACGGTAACGGGTCAAACCAGAGAAGATACAATAAAAACGGCAGCATCAGATTCAACAGAAACCATTGCAGCTATTATTAACACCACCGATGGAGGATATGACATTGAAATCGTTATCCCTGCCGGCTCTGTGATTACAAAAAACCAGGCAGAAATATTAATAGAACCAATGAGCGCTGCATTTGAAACCAATAAATTATTACAGTCAGGTTTAACCGAAGAACAATTGGCAGCTGCCTTAAAACCGGTAATAACCTCCTTTGCTGATATTGGTGAAGATACCAATGAAATTACCTTTATCATCAAGATGGTCGCACCTATGGTATTTGGCCTAATGCTGTATATGATGCTTATTTTTCATGGCCAGGCCATTAGCAAGTCCGTTTCTACAGAAAAGACTTCAAAGCTGGTAGAAACTTTATTGACTTCTGTACACCCATATGCCTTAATAACAGGTAAGGTATTAGCCGTTTCCGCAATGGCAATTCTACAATTTGTAACCTGGCTTGTTGCAATTTATGCTGGCTTATACCTTGGAAATACCGTTGCTCATTCCATATATCCGGGATACGAAAGTTCGGTAATTTCAGTAATTAATTTCTTAAAGGATAATATAGGTCAAACGGCTTTTACTCTTCCTGCCGTAGTTTTAACTATTGTAGCTTTCTGTATTGGCTTTTTATTCTATTGTGTTATTGCAGGACTTACAGGGTGTCTGGTATCCAAACCGGAAGAAGCGGCATCTACACAGGCTATTTTCCAGTTCCCTGTTATTATAAGCTGGCTGGTTACTTATCTTTCACCTATGATGGGTAATGAAACCATAACCGTAGTAGCAAGATACATTCCGTTTACGGCACCATTTTGTATTCCTGTGGATATTTTAACAGGTACAATTGGATTAGGAGAAGGCATTATTACAACTTCGCTGTTACTTCTTTTCACTTTAATCGTTATTATGCTGTCCGGTAGAATTTATAAAGGTCTTATATTGTACAATGGACAAAAAGTTAGTTTAAAAATGATTGGGAATGTTATAAAGGCTAGCAAATAAGGACGCTTTGCCCAATATAGGTTATTCTAGACCTTCGTAAGTAGGGGCGGCTGTGTGGTTCTTGTTCCGTAGGGGAATTCGATGGTTCTAATACAATAGTAATCACTTAGAACATATTTAAAAATTGCGAACTCGCCGGGGTATACCCGGCTCAAACATCACAATTTTTAAATATTGGCGCGATTCCTATAGTATAAGAA
>NZ_DAMAUC010000037.1:5117-38137 GCF_032079385.1 Anaerocolumna sp. | reverse complement strand
TGAATAACCTATATTAGGCAAAGCGTACGTACGTTAATAAACTAAATTTTTATTTATAACGATGCCAGTGTTTTGTAAGTTTCGTATCTTTCTTTTGCAAGTTCTTCCGCTTTGTTAAATAGTTCTTCTGCCTGTTCAGGGTACATTTTGGCCAATGAGCTGTAGCGCACTTGATTCATTAGGAATTCTCTGAAATTACCGGTTGGCTCTTTGGAGTCTAAAGTGAAAGGATTTTTGCCTTCCTTCTTTAAAGCCGGATTGTATCGATACAAATGCCAGTAACCTGCCTGCACTGCACTCTTAATGTTTGCCATACTTCTGCCCATACCGTCTTTGATACCGTGGCTGATACATGGGGCATAACATATAACAATGGATGGGCCTTTATAACTTTCTGCTTCACGGAGTGCTTTAATTAGTTGGTTGTTGTCTGCATGAATGCCAACTTGTGCAACATATACATTTCCATATGTCATCATCATTCTGCCTAAGTCCTTTTTACCAGACTTTTTACCGGAGGCTGCAAATTTTGCAATTGCTCCTGTGGGGGTGGATTTCGATGCCTGACCGCCTGTGTTGGAGTATATTTCTGTATCAAATACGAGTACATTAACGTCTTCACCTGTTGACAATACTTGATCCAAACCTCCAAAGCCAATGTCATATGCCCAGCCATCGCCTCCGATAATCCATTGGGATCGTTTCGCTAAATATTCACTGCGTTGTTTGATTTCATCGACAAGGCACTGAATGTTTTTGTCTGAAGAATTATATTCGCTTATGATATTCTGTACTTTGGCACTGATTTTTTGGGATAGATCTCCATCTTCTTTATATTGAATCCAGTCTGAGAATACTTCTTTTATTTGTGCATCCACATTCGTACCGATTAATTTCTTCATGTTTTCTTCTAATTTCTTTCTCATTTGTTTCACACCAATATACATACCAAACCCATATTCCGCATTATCTTCGAATAAGGAGTTTGCCCAAGCCGGTCCTTTCCCTTCGTGATTGGAGGTGTATGACGTACTTGGAGCAGATGCTGCCCAAATAGAAGAACAACCGGTAGCATTGGCAATCATCATTCGTTCACCAAATAATTGGGTAACCAGTTTAATATAAGCTGTTTCACCGCAGCCTGCGCAGGCTCCTGAGAATTCCATGAGAGGTTTCTTAAACTGGCTGTCTTTGAAAGTTGCACTAAATTCAATGTCTTTCTTATAACTGATCTGATTTATTGCAAATACCCAATTGTCTACCTGTTCCGGTAATTGTGTTTCTATCGGCTGCATGATTAAAGCTTTTCCTTTTGCAGGACATACATCAGCGCAGTTGCCGCATCCGGTACAATCCATTGGGCTGATTTGGATTTTATAATGATAGCCTTCCAAGTTTTTACCAGTAGCTTTTTTTGTAACAAAAGTTTCCGGAGCCTTTTCTACCTCTTCGTCGTTTAATAAAAATGGCCGGATTACTGCATGAGGACATACATAGGAACATTGGTTACATTGTATACATCTTTCCTCTATCCATTCAGGAACATATACCGCAATGCCACGTTTTTCATACTGAGTTGATCCCGATGGATAAGTGCCATCCTCGCGGTCCTTAAATGCACTAACCGGTAATTTGTGTCCTTGTTGTGCTTCCATTGGACGCATAATATTGCGGACGAATTCCGGTTCTTTTACAGAATCCGGTTCTTCATCTATACTATTTACCCACTCTTTCGGTATTTTTACTTCATGAATATCCCTGATACCACGATCAATGGCCTCATGATTCATCTTAACAACATTTTCACCTTTTCTGGAGTAGGACTTTGTAGCTGCATCCTTTAATTCTTTTACAAATACCTCTTCCGGTAATATATTAGCTAATTTAAAGAATGCCCCCTGCATAATCATATTAATACGGTTACCAAGGCCTATATCACCTGCAATCTTTACTGCATTAATTGTGTAGAATTTAGCCTTTTTCTCCGCTAAATCCTTTTTAATCTTTGCTGGGAGATGCTTTTCTAACTCTTCATCGGTCCACGGACAGTTAAGTACAAAAGTACCGCCCTCTTTTAAATCAGCTGTTAAATCGTATTTTGTAACATAAGAGTGATTGTGACAGGCAACATAGTTCGCATTACTAACCAAATAGGTGGCTTTGATTGGTTCCTTGCCAAAGCGAAGGTGGGACATAGTTATACCACCGGATTTCTTTGAATCATAGTCAAAATATGCCTGTACATTCAGTGAAGTATTATTTCCAATTACTTTAATTGCCTGTTTATTGGCTCCCACTGTTCCGTCAGAACCCAAGCCCCAGAATTTACAGCTGACTCTATCTTCCGGTTCTATAGATACATAAGGTCCAACCTGTAGGGAATGATGGGTAATATCATCTACAATACCAATAGTGAAATGGTTCTTTGGTTCATCTTGTTTTAAGTTCTCATATACTGCCGCAATTTGATTTGGTGCTGTATCTTTTGATCCTAAACCATAACGACCTCCAATGATAACCGGTTTTTTCTTTGCATTATGGAAGCATGTACATACATCTTCAAATAACGGCTCGCCTATAGAACCAGGTTCTTTTGTACGGTCTAAAACTGCAATTTTCTCCACTGTATGTGGTATACAGTCTATAAAATGTTTTAATGAAAATGGTCTGAACAAATGTACTTTTATCAGTCCGTATTTTTCACCTTTGCTATTATAATAATCAATGGTTTCCTCAATAGTTGGTGTTACGGAACCCATTGCGACTATCAGATATTTTGCATCAGGTGCTCCATAATAATCAAATAACCCATATTTACGTCCTGTTTTTTCAGCCATCTTATTCATATAGTCTTCCACAATAGGAATAAGATCAGTATAAAATGGATTACTTGCTTCTCTTCCTTGAAAATAAATATCTGCATTTTGTGCAGTACCTCTTGTAACCGGATGATTTGGCGATAACGCACGTTTTCTAAATTCCTGTAATGCCTGTTTATCTATTAATTCTTCATAATCACTATATTGTAAAGTATCCACCTTCTGGATTTCATGAGATGTTCGGAATCCGTCAAAGTAATGTATGAATGGTAATCTTCCTTTAATAGCTGACAAATGTGCAACTGGTGCCAAATCTATTACTTCCTGTACAGAACCGGAAGCAAGCAATGCACATCCTGTCTGTCTTGCAGCCATAACATCCTGATGATCACCAAATATACTAAGAGCATGAGCGGCAATTGCCCTAGCACTAACATGGAATACACCGGGCAATAATTCGCCGGCTACTTTATACATGTTAGGAATCATTAATAACAGACCTTGAGAAGACGTAAATGTAGTTGTTAAAGCCCCTGCCTGTAAAGAACCATGAAAGGCTCCGGCCGCACCTGCTTCGGACTGCATTTCAATTACACTTACTTCCTGATTAAAAATATTTTTCTGACCTTTTGCTGCCCACTCATCCACAGTTTCTGCCATTGGAGAAGATGGTGTAATAGGGTAAATAGCGGCAACATCGGTAAAGGCATATGCCGCATAAGCAGCTGCGGTATTGCCATCTACTGTCATTTGAATTTTTGCCATATATCTCTTTCCTCTTTCTTAAAAATTTATAATATCTCTTATACTTAGATGTCAAAAAAATGTATAAAAAATAAAGCAGAAAAGCAAAGTGTGCTACCCCTTTGCTAATGCGTTTTACTATAATTGGCTTCCGTTATCAACCCAATTTTTCGCTTTCCCTACTTCATATTCAGATGGTATGGTAACCTGACTTACATCCTGCATTTTCTCAATATTGGCCCAAGCTGCCGTTACTTCCTTATTTGTTGGGGAAGTTTTATTTATCCTGTTATTATTTTCACCATTTAGTACATTTTTATCTTTTTCCATGAGTCGAAAAATCCTCCTTCCAAATTAATATATATCTAGCCTTAGCTACTATTAAAATCTCCATAATTATAGTAATTATTCAAATGTTTCCAAATTACATAAAATAATATTTACAATTTTATTCAGGCAAAGATTGGGAGTAAATATCAGCTCTGAAAGGTAAATATTTTTCGCATTAATCAAACAAATAGTATCCCTTATTTTTCTTGAACGTGTATAATGAAATAAAAAACTTTTTCGCAGAGGAGAAAAAAAATACGTGCAGAAAAAAGAGAAATAAAGAGAAAATTAAACAGAGAAATTGTAGATTTCTTAAAAATACAGAATCATTATTTCCCAGATTTAATCGCAGATATCAAAAAAGTCATGGATGGAAGAAATCAAAACTATATTACCTATGAAATTGAAGTCATTCTAAATATGATGCTATTGAAAAATGTATGTTCTATCGCATCCATGCAAGAAATGAACGATACCTTTAACGAGGATGAGTGTGTTAAAAATATTTATAAAATCTTAGGCTTAAAAGAAAAAGAATATCTTCCGCATTATGTAACAATAAATGAATGCCTGTCAAAATTAGATACAGGGGCATTAGAGAAAATACGGAAAGACATGGTATGCAGTCTGATCCGCAAGAAAAGCTTTGATGATGCGAAATTTCTGGGAAAGTACTGGTTGGTAATTGTAGATGCGACACAGTTGTTCTGTTTTAAAGAAAGACATTGTGAACATTGCCTGACTTAAAACGCTAAACAAAGGAACAGAGGATGAAAAAACAATCTATTATCACCAGGTGCTAGAAGCAAAGATTGTATTAGGTGATGACTTGATTATCAGTATTGCCACAGAATTTATTGAAAATGAAAAAGAAAACGTTAGTAAGCAGGACTGTGAAAGAAAGTCTTTTAAACGTCTGTCCGAAACACTGAAAAAGATATTTCTGAGATTGCCAATCTGCCTTATGGGAGACAGTCTGTATGCCTGTGAGCCAGTATTTGAACTATGTAAAAAGAACAAATGGGATTTCTAATCCGGTATAAGGATGGAAGCATACCGACTCTGGCAGAAGAATACGGTGCGATTAGTGAAATGGGAGAAGGGGAAGAAGAGGTAGTAGAAATAGAGACAATCTACAAAAGAAATCCAAAAGTAAAAGCAATTCACAAAATGAAGTGGGTAAATGATTTAGATTATAGTGGTCATATTGTAACGGTCATGGAACTGGAGATTGAGAAAGAGAAGAAGAAATGGAAGGAGTTTCAATGGGTGATAAGTCTGCGGATTATTGGTAAAACAGCCTATGAATTTGCCGAGATAGGCAGGAAGCGGTGGTTGATTGAAAATGATGGGTTTAACATTTAGAAAAATTACCAATATTTTATCACCCATGCAAACAGCCTGGACTATAATGCAATGAAAAATCATTATCTATTAACGCAACTGGCAGATGTATTATTACAGTTATACGAAAACGGGATAAAGGATATAAAGGTAATAAAGAGGACGCTGGAGAAAATATCGGAAGGTCTGGTAGAATGTCTGAGGAATCAGATTTTGACGGAAGAAGAGTTAAAATATCCCAAAATACAGATAAGAAAAGAAGTTTCATAGGCATAAAAAGATTAGTTAAGGGAGGTGAACAATGGGAAACGAATCATAACAACATAAAGGTTAAATACAAGATAAATGGAAACGTAATACGTGCGGCAATCTGATGTGGATAAACATGAATCTCATTACTTTTTGCTTAGAGAAACATAAAAACAAATGGTAACATTGAAATTTACCTTTCAGACCTGAGTAAATATATAAATACTTGACAAATTAATAAAATTTGCGGCGAAGCCCCTTAAATATATTACATTTTTGGAGGTAATACCTATAACTTTTGCAGAACATATTAAGACAGAACTGTTCTCCTCTATAAAAGAGATGGCTTCCGCACCATGCTGTTTGCGAAAAATTCAGTTGCTAATTTTTAACTTTAAGAAAAACTTGATTTTGAAACTACTGTGAAATGTAATCTTTCCATGGAAAGTGGACGTTTGAAAAAAGAATTATTAGAATTTTTTGATTTTGATTCGGAGAAAAGTGTCAGCTATGGTCGACGATATTCTAAGCTGCTTTTACAAGGGGTGAGGTCACCGTCCACAGCACACATGATATCACGAATTTTGGAATGGATGGGGACATGAAGGATTTTTGAATCTATTTCTCTTCCAGCTTATTTCCTTTGATTAGGGCATCATTAGCTCCTCCAACATTTACCATTCGCCTCCGAGGCAAAACCGGCAAGACATGGAGTTTTAGTAATACATACTCTCAGAACTCAGTATTAGAATGGATAAATTAATAGAATTTATTAACTCGAAAACTACCACTAGTTATCTGATAAATAGTTGTATAACTCTGAAAATAATACATCAATATCTTTATGTTCATGAAAGTTAATATATTTCGTTCTTCTTTTGAGCACATGCTTGTTATATTCTTGATTAATAATAACAACATCAATATCTATCGATTTCAAACTCTTTAACCAATTATCATCTCCCATATGGACAATAACATAATCAACATCACAGTAATGGCTGTAAAAATGAATCTTTTCAACTACATTATATGAGTTGAACTCCAAGAGGTTTATAACCTTCATCACAATATCAGTTTCAAATTTTTCGCTTAGGCAAATTCCACTATACCCATAGTCTTCAAATCGAGATAATAGTCTTTGTACTAATAAATTAATGTCACCTTCTATTATCATAACAATAATAGGTACATTTATTTTTTCTTTAAAGTATTTTCGATAATTTTCTCTATACAATTTGTGATTGGTAGCTAACGATTGCTCTTTTAATATAGCCTTGATTTTATACAATGTATCATAGCCTTCATTCATAAGACCACATACTTTAGCAGATATGACTGGGGCCGCCAAGCTGTTTGCATAAGGTAAGGTATAATATTTATCATTGTATTTTACAATTTCGTTGGATATATAACAATTTACATCAATTCGGTCAATGTTATTATCATTGTATCTGAAACCAACTCGCCCTGATGTACTATCATGTGCCTTGACTCCAATAACATTGCTGAAAGAGGCAGGAAAAGTCATTTTATTTTTATTGGAACTTGCTGACACAATGACTATCCCTTTTGTAGTTAGTTCATTTATTTTTTCATATAACTGTGATGCATCAGGAAGCAATGTTGTCCCAATACTTAAATTAATAAATTTTATACTGTTTTCTAAACACCATTCAAGCGATATTAAAAGAGAATTTATATTAGCTTTTGAACTAAACTCATCCAAGATTTCAATAAAAACTAAATTGCATTCACCTGAAAAATTATCCAAGAATCTTTTTGCACACATAGTGGCGTGAGTAAAACCCTCTGTAACAAAATCTGTTGTTGCTACCACCCTATTGTCAGATATCGTAAACACGCCACTGATTTTTTGCTTGGAGATAATAATCTCATTAATATATTCTATATTAATTTTGCTATCTATGAAAGCAATACTTTTGTTAAACATCATTATTTTCCTCCTAAATTTGAAATTTTCCCATCTGTTGGAAGATTATATTTACCTTCTTTAAAGATTGCGATTAGTTGCCATATGTCTTTTGAAACGAGAAAAGCAGTATTGCAATAGAAAAGCCAAGTTGTTAATTAGCTAATCTGTTCCATTGCAATACCGCAGGATATCTTACTTATACTTAGGTTTATAAAATATCCTTTCCCAACATAATTCACAAAAATTGAATGTTGCCATAGACAGCCTTTACAAAACAAGGTAAAGCTTAGACCGTTAAAACTACTATAGGAGAACCTAATACTGCTGACACCGCAGATGCAATTATTTCCATTGTTTGTGCTTCCGTTGAATATAAAGTAAGGGCAATTACAAGAACCGCAGATACATCCTCTGCAAGAACAAGATAGGCATCAACACTATTCTCTAAAATAGAAGCGTTTTTCTTTTAATTTACGCATCACATTTTCTCCTTTTTCAAAAGCTATGTAAACTTAGGCCTTTAAAATTACCGAAGGACCTGAAGCGCTAGAAGCCGCAGATGAGCCATTGTTGTTAGCATTTGTGTTTCCATTGATGCCCAAAAAGCAAGAGCAATCACAAGAGCCACAGGTACATCCTCCGCAAGAGCAAGCATATGCTTCAACACTATTCTCTAAAATAGAGGTACTTTTCTTTAATTTACGCATCCCTTTTCCTCCTTTCTGCCACACGGTTCCACTTCATCATATTCCTAAGCAATATAAAGATATAGATTTCTTGTGTGCATACTCAACATAATGATATATTATCAATTGTTGGTAACTTTGTTTGGGGTGTGATTCATAATAGAATCAACAAGATTGTTTAAGCTATAATTTGTCATAGAGTTCACAAAGCTGTCATTAATCTCAAAACAAAACTCATTACTAGCTTTCAGCAATATATATATAAACGATTCGGCAGACAAATTATACTTTGTATCAAATAAGCAATAGTCAGGTTCTTCAACATTGAAACCAGCTAGCTCTCGAATAATTGACATTAATCTGTTTTGAATGTCTTCTTTATCAAATGCTGTATCAACCATAGTTCTATCTCCTTTATATCTATACCTGAATCAGGTTTCCTTGTAATTCTTTTTCCATTTTTTGAAAAGCATTGTTAGCTTCTTCTTCATTATAAGCAGGAAATATAGTAAATTGTTCGCCTCCCAATCCAGAAACTAGATTAGAGTTAACAAAATCGCTAGTTAAACGTAAGTATTCTAGTTTAGAGGGGTTATCAACATTTTTTAGTACACTTGTGTTAGAAATTCCAAAATACCTTGTATCTATATCCAACCTATATTTGCAAAACTGCTTAACCTCCTCAAGAAATTCTACGGTATAGTCAGCGAAGTGCATATTAATAATTCCAATATCACTCTGCAAGGCACTTTGAATGATAAGCGGAAGAATGCCCAATCCATTCAAATTATTGTTATTATATTTCATCACAGGATGAGGAACGCCAATCAATATTATATCTGGATTTTTCAATTTAAAATGTTTATGTATAAATCGATTAAATATTATGGCCTTCTTAAATGGGTCTATTGTTGAATCAAACATAATATCCGGTATGTTTAAGCATCCTACCAACTTCATAAAATCATGTGAGCCTATCTGCATTACATTGTAACCCTTACCTAGAAAATACTTTCTTGCTAAAAGCTCCGTTTGAATTTGCCCACATTTTTCTCCAATAGTAAATATCGAAATGATGGGAGATTCTATCTGCAACATTTTGGGGAACTTATCGATATCAGCCAATATATCTCTTTCTTCAATACATACCTTTTGAAGATCTACTCCGAGCTGTTTCGCCACATCATTAGGCATTATGACTTCCTTTCTTTGTTTTTTTGCATACTCCATAAGTTCTATATATAATTTATTGTTTTGAAATTCTTCACAATCTGCAAAATAAACTAAGTCACTCTCTAAAATTTTTTCCTCATAGTCGATATGTAAACGTATGTCCGCATTTGGACCGCCGTCCAATTTGGAAATATCGTAACCTTCCAATACATTGATCTCCGGTGCTAAAAGTGCAATTGGCTCATATCCTCCCATATAAGCATATCTAATTAACGTTGCATTGTCATGATTAGTCGGAAAAAAAGCAATTTTTTTAGACATAATATCCTTCCTCCGCATTCTCAAAATCAAAACTATTTTCTTTTAGTAAACATATTGAACTAAATTTTTCTAATGTATCACTCATTACCATGCTACAGCGAGCTAGTTTCTTGCTCCCTACAAGTTCTTGAGTATTATCCGCAGCAGCAGCACACATTCCGCAATGTATAAAATTCCAACAATCCTTGCACTTATCAGCTGTTAACTTTCCAGGGTTAAGCACCACCCTGACTTTATTTACATCGAATCCTGAGAAAACATTTCCTATTTGCATAATAGCCGATTCTTCACTAACCCTTTCACAAGGAAATAGATTGCCATCAACGTCTACCATAGGACGTTTAGCCCCTGGTATACAAGGTCCTCCCGGGTGTGTTGTTTTAACTAGACTGTTTGTTTTGCCAAATCCCTTATACATACGTAATAACCTTGAAGTTTCGGCATTGAACATCCCAGAAACATGGCTTTTATTAATAAAACCAAGAGCCCACAATAACCATTTCGATCGTTGAATTTTATAATTTATGAAATATAACTCATCATATGGAACTGGTTCTTCAATATAATAGTCATTCATAATGCCCACCCTAAGATTGTTATCTTCAATCACTTCGCTTGCACTAAAAAAATCATTAATACATTTAAAATCAACTCCAGGAGCTACCACCGCATTAAAACCAATTCTTCTATAAAAATCTGGATAATTGTTTTTTATGTACAAAACATTATCCATAATCTTATCAAACGAGCCTTGACCATTAACAAAAACCCTATTAATATCATGTAACTCTTTAGGTCCATCCAGACTGATCATGATGTTAAATTCCTTGTCTTGTAAAAAAACTATATTCTCATCTGTAAACATTGTGCCATTTGTTGTCATCGAATATGTTATTTTCTTATATGGATATTTTTGTTCTATGTATGCAATAAGAGTTTTAATATTTTCAAATTCCAACAATGGCTCTCCACCGTAAAAACCAAGATCAACTGTCTCTGAACTAGTTGAATGCTGCATAAGAAAATCAACACTTTTTTGCATAATCTCATATGTCATTGTCTTATTTGAATGCTCACGATTACTATACTTATCACCAGTATAGCAGCAATACGCACATCTCAAATTGCAATTTTGTGTAACCTGTAATGTAATCTTTTCGATTTTGTTTTCAAGGTGAAACTCAAGAAATCTATCCTGTGGATGCTCAATGTTTTCAAGCAGACTCTCCCTACAGAAACCTTTATTTTGATAAAATTCCAATACCTGAAGATCTTCATTACTTGGATTCATTTCGCAAATTCTGCAAAATGAATTGTATTCATTATCGTTTACAGCAAGTATAGAATTTGTCTCTCTATCATAGATATACTTTCCGTTGGGTGTAAAAAAAGGTCTGATTACTACGCTCATAATTGATTTTCCTCCTCTGCGAGTGTTTTAAATAAATTACTATTTTTTTCTACCAATTCACTAAAAGTACCCGAATCCACAATAACGCCATTGTCAACATAAAATATCTTGTCAAGTCTTCTTAATATATCCTCTCGATGGCTTATTACAATAACGATATCATAAAGATTGCTATTAGTTATATATTGGTTAAATCTCTTTTCAGCCGCCAAATCAAAATTAGCAGTTGCTTCATCTAAAATCAGAATCTTTCCATGCTTTGCCAATGTCCTGGCTAGGGCAACTTTTTGTCTTTCACCACCGGATAGCTTTGAACCATTGAATCCGACAAGGCTATCAAGACCCTTAGGTAACGAATCAATTAAATCAGCAGCTGTAGATAACTCCATATAATAACGTATTTCATCTTCTGACAAATTTTCAAGTACATTTATATTGTTTCGAATATTATCATCAAAAAGACTAATATTCTGATTCATTACGCAAAATAAATCTCTATACTGGTCTAATGCCATGTTCTGTATGTCAACCCCATTTAATTTAATTGTACCGAATGTTGGTTCATAGAAACGAAGCAATAAACTAATTATTGAAGATTTGCCAGAACCATTAACACCTATAAATCCTACTTTCTCACCTTTATTTATAGAAAAGTTTATTGAATTGAGCACAGCTTCCTTATTGCCATAGCTGAATATAACACTATCAAATGATATATTTCTTACATCCGTTTTGCTGTCATTTATACTAATTCCGTCTTCATTTTCAATATCATTTTCAAAATATTCCATAAATCTTTTAAATGCAGGAATGCTATTTTGCAACCTATAAACTAAATTAGCCAGAAGTGAAGCAGGCTGCAAAACGTATGCTGCATAGGAAATGAAAGCAAATAAACCACCTATAGTAAGTTTATTGCGCATTATAAGTATTGCACCTAGTAAATTTAAACCATGAGTAAATATCATACCTAACGTTTGACTTGACATATTAGAGTAAGTATCCGAATATTCCATTTTTGTTTCATGCTTCATCATATCTTTTTTTAATGACTCAAATTTCTTCATTTGCTTATTCTGAAGATTCCATAGTTTAATTACATCAATACTTCTAAATATTTCGCCAAACCATATGGAGAATTTTTCATTTAATTTCATTGATGCGGTAAAGTGTTTGCGTCTTTTTGATGAAATAAAATTTTTTGTAATAATTTCAATAGGTACAATAGTTAAAATAAATACAGTTAACCTCCAGTCAATCAAACAAAGGCCGATAATGCCACCGATTATTTTAAAAAAGCTAACAACTGTTTGTAGCAGTCCGCTATTTATAATTTGTGTAATACTTCCAATATCACTATAGACATTACCGATTGTTTTCAAAAAGTTATTATCTTTATGGTATGCCATTTTCAATTTAATCGAATGATTAACAGCTTGATACATAAGGTTGTACGACATCTGTCTGCTTACAAACTGGTAGTGAATAAATTGAATAAACGTTAATACCTGTTCAATAATGTAAAGGCCAAAAATAAACAATGTATATCGAATAACTACATCTAAATCACCAGACACTATTCCATTATCGAACAGCTCCCTTTGTAACATTGGGTACAGTATGCCAAAAAATGAAACAATAATCATACAAGAAACGATAATCACTATTCTAATCATGAATGGCTTAAGCTGCTTAAAAATAAACTTAATGACATCTTTACTCATACCAAATCACTCCACATTTTATTCAAATCATTTGTTGATAACGAAATATCGTACCTTCACAGATTGATTTTAAAAAGTTTTATAAAATCCCTCACAACATCTAACTTACAATTAATCTTTCAAAGAAAGCTCAATACAGGCACTATAAAATTAGCCATTTGACTCTACTCTATATCCTTATTGTAAATCAGTGTAGTAGAATCTGATCTATTCTGCTTCCTTTAATCGGTCGATAATAGTAGCCCTGCTTACAAAATGGTACACTAATCTCGGAACACTTAAACAAATAGCAAATACTACAAATACCATCATAAAAAATGATGTAAATGGGAAGGTAAATACAATATATTTATATTGCTTCGCCATAACTCTGAAAATTCCATATGTTATCCCACTACCGAATACACCTACAAGAAGCAGGGTCACGGATGCGTAAATTAGACCTTCATATATTAGCGTTTTGTTACTTTGTCCTGAACTCTGCCCTACGCTTTCCAAGAGGGCAAGCTCGTGACGGCGTGATAATATGCTTGCTGTAATTACATTAATAAAATTCAATACACCAATTAGCCAGAGTATGGCTGATATACCATTACCAATAACAGTAAGCGTAGAAATAATATTCTCAGCTTCTTGACGCATTGCAATCCCTGAACGTAATATGATCTCCTCATGGTTGGCTGTCCATTCTTTAACCATACTCAATGCTTGCTTTTGTTCATTTCTTTCTATGTCAAGCTCGATATCATAAACAGCTGGTTCTCCAACAAGTTCTTTTAGCAGATTAGTCGACATGTATACACTCGGAAGCCTATTATAGCTAGTACCAAAATAGTCCAAAAATTCTGAAGGCAGCACTCCGCCTAGTTCAAACGATACTGGTGTTTCGTTGTCTTCAAAGAAAAATTCCACAGTATCCCCCATCAACGGCGATAATTTCCAAATATCTCGAATTATTACAAATTCACCTCGTAGGAAAGCTGCTTCGTCTATGGGGTGTGCCAATTCTTTGTTTATTTCCGCAATGCGCTTTGCATCCACACCATAAATGCAGCCTGGTAAGTTATCTGTTTCTCCCTTCATATCCGTTATGTTCATTCGTATTTTATGAACATAACTCACTCTTTTTTCGGTCAAACCTGGCAACTCGCTCAGACTGTTCATAAATTCAGTGGTAAATGCGTGTATATTATTACTATTGAGAAATCCATATTGCTCTATTATTCCGTTTCTTAAATAAATATTCCCTTTTATATTACTCCCAGCCGTTTCCATGTAGATATCCACGCTTGAGCTGCCAAGGATTACAGAAACAGCCAAAAAAACTGTCATCCCCAAAAATAAACTGCAAAAAACCAACATCGCCCGTTTCGGCACCCGGAACACATTGCGCCACGCCATTTTAATTGGGCTAAAAGCTGACGTACGTACTTTTTTACGGTCATAACCATATTCAGAAAACCGTACCGCTTCTATCGGTGAAACTTGAGCCGCTTTCCACGCAGGTTTGAACGCACCTGTTATAACGGCTATAAGTGCGAGCAAGGCTGCTCCGATGAAAATTAGTGGATGAAAGCTTATGGAATAACCAGCCGATGAAAATTGTGTATACATGCTTAAAAACATGGGCACAGCTATCAGGGAAACAATCGCAGAAAAAAACAGTCCCAATGGTATTCCAATAACACAAAGCAACAGTATTTGTTGAAGTACCATTCTTTTTATTTGTTTCTGCGATATGCCGATTGTCCTCAGTTGCCCGTAAAAACGTATATCTCTTGAGACAGAAACAGACATCACATTATAAATAAGTAGAAACCCGGCGATAATCAAAATAACAACCATCATTGCTAAAATATATATTATCGGTTCAATCTTATTGTCTATATTATTCATATGCTGAGCCATATACAATCGCTGTATTTCAACCTGGTTTATGCATAGACTAATGATTGTTGCAATCATAAAAGTCGTCATAAAAATAGCAAGTACCAGAAAAACATTCCTACCGCGGTTTGCTGCAAGGTTTTTTCGCGCCATTTTACGGATAATGGTTTGTTTATTGTTCTTCATTTCCACCACCGCCTTTTATTCTTCCATCTTCTATGCGAATTACCCGATCGGCAAGTTGGGCAATATGATCATTATGCGTTATCATCATTATGGTTTGTTTAAATTGTACAGACGTCCATTTTAAAATGGCTAGAACTTCTTGACTTGTTTTGCTGTCAAGATTTCCAGTCGGCTCGTCGGCAAGCAAAATAGATGGTTTTGCCGCTAATGCCCGTGCAATTGCCACGCGTTGCTGTTGACCGCCTGAAAGCTGATTGGGCATGGCGTCCTGCTTATTATTAAGTTTCAATATATTTAATATTTTTTCAATAAAAGGTTTATCTACCTCTCTGCCATCAAGTTCTATTGGCAATACAATATTTTCATATACATTTAAAATCGGGACAAGGTTATAGTTTTGAAAAACAAATCCCACGTTACGCCTGCGGAAATTGGTAAGCTGTTCGTCTGTCATTGTGGCTAATTCATGTCCGTTTACAACTACTCTCCCGTTTGTTGGCTTGTCTAGACCGCCAATCATATGAAGCAATGTACTCTTGCCAGAACCGGACATACCAACAACTGCAATAAATTCACCAGTATTCACTTCTATGTCTACACCATCAAGGGCGCGAACTATATTTGGTTTTACACCATAATATTTTTTCAATCCACTAACCGCTATAATTGCCATTTGATTTTATCCCCTTTCTCTACTTTTTGATAATTTGAGTAATTTATAAAGTTATCGTTGATTAGTAAATATATCGTCTGATTAGGTTTTTTTCATTTTTTTTGTTCAGAAAACAGGATAACCAAAAAGTTATTAAAAGTTGTCATACTACTTCACAGTTAAATGCGGAAGTTCCTCTTTTATTTATGAACTTCTACATATAATATGATTCGATCACGTAAAAGCCAATTATTAATTTGTATAATGAGTGACATTCAATACAGTAGTTCCAAATTAACTCACTTGGTTTGGACCAAAATAATCAAAATTCTATGTTAGATACCTCGTATATTTCGCCACATTAAAATTTACCTTTTCATTTTCAATATCATCAACAGCCTTACTGCTTTTTGCCTTGTAAATATAATTACTCAAATTGCTTATGAGAGTAATTGAAATTTCCATTGATATATACCTCTTGGTGCAATTTTGTATATCAACAGTAAACCTTTATTCGTTTATTCTTATGTATTACTTTCTAAAACCGACCGAATATACTATATAACAACTTCATGGTAAATCATTCCAGGCAATATGTCAACTATTTCATACATTTTGCAGAATTTAACTGAATTCAGGTGAAACTGAAAATTTTATCTCTCTTGAACGTATAATAGATGTTTGAAGTCAAATCCTATAAATTTAAAGTCGTTATTATGAAAATCTACGAATTTGGTTTTATTTATTGCTATTTCTAAACCTAAGTCAGCAATTACTCTTTTTGCTATCTCTCCAGCTCTTTTATCTCTTCATTAGTTTTTGCAAAAAGCAGAAAATCATCACAATATCGTACAAGTTTTATTCCTTTCTTTTCTAGTTCCCAGTCTAATTCATTTAACATACCGAGTACCTTCACATGACAATCTTCATTTATTCGACTGGTTCTTATGGATAAATGATATAGATTTCCCGACTTTTCGCACGGTCATCAACTTGCCCTACCGCTGCATATGCTTCACTTTTCGTTTCGGTCTGCTAAACCGTCTGTGGTTCTCTCGACTTTCCACATCTCCTTCAAACACCACCTTACGATAATGCCATAGATCAGATTTCTCGATTTGTACCAGTACTCACGAGTGGAGACTTTCACTCGTGAGAAACCTTACTTTCAGAACTCTAGGTTCGTTTATGCTACGCATCGTAATCGCTGTTCCTAAATGTAAAATAGTTTCAACAACTCGAAACTGGTGCGACTGCCTGTCGCACAAAAAGCCCCACACATTTTGTGCAAGGCTCAGCAATAATAACTAATGTACAATATATTAAGAATGTGTCATAACTACACTGGCTTAGGCAGTGGAATATGAAGAAGTCGCAAAAAATCCTTTTGTGATTCCAGTTCTCTTTCCGCAATAAAATCTATAAATGGGCTATCATTTGTATGTGCTTTCTCAAGAAGTGAAATATACTCATTTCGCAGAATTGGCGGAATAAGTGCTGGTAGATATCCATCCTGTATCAATGCTGTATTCATCAAAAGTCTAGCTACTCTACCGTTACCGTCTTTAAATGGATGGATGAACACGAACTTTTTATGAAGTAATGCTGCAAATTCTACAGGGTGATATTGTTTTCTCTCTGTTTTTGCCCACTCACATAAATCATATATTTCACTTGGGATATTTTCTTTCTTAGTAACTGGATAATTAGATCCAGAAATAAATACGGGCATATTACGATATCTTCCTGCAAAATCTTCATCAATATTTTGATAAAACAATTTATGCAGATAAAGGATATCTTTTTCTGTAATTTCTTTATGCTCAAGCAATGTAAACATATAGTCATATGCTTTTGCATGATCCACGGCTTCAAACATATCTCTTAGGGGTCTGCCACCAACTGTTAATCCATCTTCTATTAGAACCTTTGTTTCACTTTCAGTCAAAGAATTACCCTCTAATGCATTAGATGTCCATGTTAGTCCAATACGATAAAAATCTTTTATCTGCTTTAGCATTTCACCCTCAAATGGTCTCAATTCATTAATGGTACTCTGGTACAAATCCAATTTTTCAAGGTGTTCCATCGATTCACTCCCCCTTATAGATGTTTTTAAGGATACAATATAGCTTTCATAACTTTCTAATTATTATACCACATACATCCTATCAAAATAAACTTACACTGTATTTAATTTTACATGTCTCCAACAGTTGTACTGGCAAATTCTTATGCAGCTGGTAGTTTGGCTTTTTATTGCATAATGGAATATAGATACCAGATATATAGGATAAAGCTGATATTTTATTTCGTATCTGGTATCAATATTCACTCTGCAACAATCCCCAAAAATGTCAATTATAATTTCTTATCTAACATATTGATGTGATAAATTTTTTCTATTTCCTCACTTTTTACAGGTTTGCTGAACAAATATCCTTGAATATAGTCACAGCCACCTTTCTTTAACCGTTTATATTGTTCCATGTCTTCGACCCCTTCTGCCGTGATGACAAGATCCAGGCTATGGGCAAGACCTATAATACTATTCATCACTTTCATATTACTTAGTTCCAGAAACTTTTCACATAAAGACTTATCTAATTTAATTTTATTTACAGGGATAAAGGTTAAATAATTTAAAGAAGAATATCCCGTTCCAAAATCATCTAAAGCAATTCTTATCCCCATATCTTTAAGGGTATTTAAGAATTCCAACGTATTTGACGATTTTTCTAACAAAATACTTTCTGTAATCTCCAATTCGAAGTACTTCGCTTCCACACCATTTTCCTGTAATATTCGACGAAGGAAATCTGCATATGTGGTATCCTGAAGCTGTTTACTTGAGAAGTTTACAGAAATAGGCTTAGTTTCATATCCTTTCTCTTTCCATTCTGCAATTTGCTCTACCACTTTTCTTGTTACCCAGCGTCCTATTTCAGTAATTAATCCGGTGTCTTCTGCCACCGGTATAAATTTTAACGGCGTAATGTTATAGCCTTTGATACGTAAAAGTGCTTCGAATCCTGCAATGAAACCAGTCTTAACATCAACCTGCGGCTGGTATAACAGTAAAAATCCTTCTTCCTTTACCGCATTTCGTAAGATGGCTTCCACTTCTTTTTTATCCATCAGTTCATCCTGCATACTTTCACAGTAGAACTTATAATTATTTCTTCCTTCTCTCTTAGCTGCGTACATAGCCGTATCTACATTCATAATCAGACGATCCGCATCGGAACTGTCTTTGGGGTACATAGATATCCCAATACTGAAATTAACAAAGTATTCTTTATAGTCAAGATCCAAAGCCTTTTTAAATTGTATTAAAATTTTATGGATATAAGCTTCAATTCTTTCTTTCTTTTCTTCGTTGGCAATCAGTATTAAGAATTCATCTCCTCCAAACCTGGATACAAAGACAGTATCATCAGAAAGGTTTAACAATCTTTCCGATATGCTTTGTAACAACTTATCTCCATAAACATGCCCTAGGGTATCGTTTACTTCTTTAAAATTATCAATATCTAAAAGCAGAATGGCACCCTGTTTACCAGAATCTATTTCATTTCTTAATCTCTCATTAAAACTCAGCCGATTGGGAAGATCCGTCAGATAATCATGCTGAGCCAGATGTTCAATATCTCTGGCATGTTTTTCTATGGTTTCATATTGTGCCCTTAATTCTTCTTCCGTAGCTGTCAATTCTTCAAAAGTTTGTGATAACTCCTCATGGCTTTCCTGTAACTTTCTTTCCATTCTTCTTTGCTTTCTATTATCATATAGAAGAATTGCTATTATAATAAATAAAACAGTTATCACAAACAGAGCTTTTATCAGAAAGTCTTTATTCTCTTCTAAATAAGTAAAGGTTCTGTTTAGAATAATAGAATCTTCCGGAAGCATTTTTTTATTAATATTATATTTTTGTAAAACCTGGTAATCAAACATATAACGATTAGGGCTTTCCTCAATCATGTTGATGTCTTTTACAGGTGTTCCTTGAAATACGGACAAAACCATATTCCCTGCAATTTTTCCTGCGTCATAGTAAGAAACCATCCTGCCTCCAAGGATTCCCAAACCAATTCCCCCAACTTCCGAACGCAAAATAGGTACCTTAGTATGAGCTGCTAAAATTTCACAAGCTTCTTCTATCGTTAAATATTTTCCGGTTTTATCAGAATACATACTAAAATATAATACAATGGTATCCTGGTCTATACGCTCCAATACTTCCTCCAACTCTTTAAAGGTGTATTCAGAAGTATTAATATCCTCAAATAATAAATTATCATAAGCCTTTTCATAAGAATAGAATTGTTCCTTATTCCCCACTCCGGTTAATGTATTATCCACAATAGCCACTATCCTGGAAGCCTTCGGGTTCAATCTTATTCCCAGATCAATATTATCTTTTATAGATGTTTCTTCAACAATACCTGTTATGTAATCATCTTCTGCTGCCTTTTTTCCTCTGGCTAAATCATTGATTCCAAGAAAAATAACAGGCATTTTATAAAATAGTTCTTCCTGATAATCCATAACAAACTGCAAAGCATTATCGTCACCGGCGATAACTGCATCATACGACTCAAGATGATCCAATTTGTATTTTAAGGTATTATAAAATAAATGGACATTTTCTTGGGTATCAAATCGCTTTGTATCCATATATTCAATATCAAGATATATATTCTCAAATTCAAAAACGCTTTTAACACCTGCAATCTGGTCGGGAACACTAAGGAAATTTCCATCATAAGAGCTAATGAATAAAACCCGTTTTGCCGTACTCTCACCAAAAACTATAGTCTTATTCCATGGCTGCCAACACATAAATAACAATAATACAAGAAGCATAAACCCTACTTTAAAATATTTCATTTCCTTATGCATCGCGTTCCCCCTTATATTAAATAATAGAAACATGTTATACCATATTATAACAAAATAGGATAAATATATCAATCAATACATATAAAATTACCATTAAATTTGCATAATTCGTTGATTTTTGTCCTATTTTATCGAAATTATTTTTGTGCTATTATTGTATTTATTAAACTTACAAAAATTTTTTCTTGAATTAATATGTTTTTCATGTATAATCTATAAGGTAGCTTTTGAGTTACCATATTATTTCAAAGAGGAGTTTTTTATGAGCATTTTAAATGTAACGAATCTTACTCATGGTTTTGGAGACAGAGCAATCTTTCATGATGTATCTTTTCGTCTTCTTAAGGGAGAACACATAGGACTGGTAGGTGCCAACGGAGAAGGCAAATCTACCTTTTTAAATATAGTAACCGGAAAATTAATGCCTGATGAAGGCAATATAGAATGGTCTAAGAATGTGAGAGTCGGTTATTTAGATCAACATTCCGTATTGGAAAAAGGAATGACCATACGGAAAGTATTAAAGTCCGCTTTTTCATATTTATATGAAATTGAAGCCAAAATGAACGACCTTTGTAATGAAATGGCCGAAGCAGAGACAGATGCGCTTATGTCTATTATGGAAGAGTTCGGTACACTGCAGGACATACTGGATTCCCATGACTTTTATATTATAGATTCCAAAGTAGAAGAAATCGGCCACGCTTTGGGACTGGATGCCATTGGCCTGGATCAGGATGTTACTGAATTAAGCGGCGGTCAAAGAACCAAAGTCCTGCTTGGAAAACTTTTATTAGAAAAGCCGGACATTCTATTATTAGATGAACCTACAAACTACCTGGATACCATACACATTGAATGGTTAAAACGATACCTGCAAGATTATGAGAATGCCTTTATACTAATTTCTCATGACATACCATTTTTAAATAGTGTAGTAAATCTTATTTATCACATGGAAAATGGTGAATTAAATCGATATGTGGGTGACTACGATAAGTTCTTAGAAGTCTATGAAATGAAAAAGTCGCAATTAGAATCTGCTTATAAAAAACAACAACAGGAAATTGCTGAACTACAAGATTTTGTTGCCAGAAATAAAGCAAGAGTTTCAACCAGAAATATGGCTATGTCCAGACAGAAGAAATTAGATAAGATGGATATCATCGAACTTGCCAAAGAAAAGCCAAAGCCCGAGTTTAATTTTAAAGAAGCACGCGCTGCAGGAAGATATATCTTTCAAACAGAGCATTTAGTTATAGGTTATGAGGAACCCCTCTCAAAGCCATTAACCTTAACCATGGAACGTGGAGATAAAATCGTATTAAAAGGTGCCAATGGTATTGGTAAAACCACTCTCTTAAAAAGTATTATCGGATTAATTCCGCCATTACAAGGTAAAGTAACTTTAGGTGACTACCTATATCAAGGATACTTTGAACAGGAAATGACCGGTGCCAAGAACAACACTTGTATCGAAGAGTTATGGAGAGAATTTCCTTCCTTTACCCAATACGAAGCCCGCGCTGCTCTGGCCAAATGCGGTCTGACTACCAAGCACATTGAGAGCCAGGTAAGGGTGTTAAGCGGTGGTGAGCAGGCAAAAGTCCGTTTGTGTAAATTAATTAATAGAGAAACCAATCTCTTATTATTAGACGAACCTACCAACCATTTAGATGTGGAAGCAAAAGAGGAATTACACCGTGCCTTAAAGGCATACAAGGGAAGTATCCTTTTAATCTGCCACGAACCGGATTTTTATGAGGATTTTGCAACTAAGGTTTGGGATTGTTCTAATTGGACAACCAAATTATAATGTAATTATATTAATATAAAAACTAACTAATTTTAAACTTAATAATTAGTTTCATAAGCCATAGATAAACGAAATCTTGGTCCGTAGAGACCAAGATTTCGTTTATTGTCATATTAAATAGTTTGCTTAAAGCATATAAATTATCAACAGTTGGCAGGCACTCACCCCATTGCCATTTATATAGCTTGAGGCTGTTCAAACCCAAAATAGCTCTGTAACTCCTTAACTGAAATATCTTTCGATTTACGAATTCTTAATATGTTTTTTCCTGTTTCTTTGAGATTGATTGTTGGAAATGTTGTTGCTATTTAACTCCCAGGTCTTCACATAATTTATTATAGTTGGTGGTCAGATATTCATTTACTTCTTTAAGTCCAATTTTTTCTGCCTCTTTCACCATATCATCATATAAAGCATTGAATTCTTCGTCTGATTTTGATGTGCAGATCTTTGTAAATGACTCACTTGACAATGTGGAAATGTCATCAAATTTAATGCGAATATCCGTACCTGATTTTGGATATGCCAGATCTAAGGCATTGGACCAATTTGCACGTTTTACTGCATCATCATAGATTTTACGTGTCTCTGGTGTTGCCACCGCATAAAATCCATTGGAAATCGTAATATAATTATCTGCGGAAAAGATAAATCCATCACCTTTATAATCAGCATCTTTTGTTCCGGCATCTACTGACTTCTGACGACGCTCTAATAAGATAATATTCCCCATCTCATCATAATCCCAATCGATTTCCTTGTACCCGGTACTTAAGGCAATGGAATTGTCTTTCTGTTTTGCCCAATTTAAGAACTTAATTGCAGTTTCCGGATCTTTGCAATTTTTTGTAATAAACATGGCAGACCAACCTGAAACCGGCATGGTGTAACGCCAATCTTTCATAAGAGGTACTTGAACATATTTTGCACCGGGAACCTCCTCTTTTACTCTTGCCGTGAAGTTCTGCTCATCGTTTCCTGCAAAATGCGTTATCATAAATGCTTTTCCGGTACCAATATTTTGGAAGGTTTGCTCATCGGAAGTAAATGTGAAGTTTTCCTCTGTAACATAACCCTTCCGGTATAATTCATTAATTACCTTACATAACTCACGATATTTAGGATCCGAAATATCGCAAACATAATTTCCATTCTCGTCCACCGGTTTCACAGGATCATAACCTACCAGCTGTGCTAAACCACCATATTGTCTCATATTAATCGTCAATGGCACCATGTCAGGATACTTGTCTTTTACCATCTGCATCAATGCAAAAAAGTCATCTTTAGTCTGTAACGCCGGTGAACCTAATTCTTTATAGATATCTTCCCTCATAATTAATTGTCCAAAGTTTGGGCCAATATTCTTTGCATTCTGAATTTCTTCAATTGTATTAAATTCATTCTTTAACATATAATACTTTCCATCTTCCGAACTCAATGCATTTAACTTCTGCTCAATCTCCGGAACTTGGAAATCCGGCGTGTATTTATCAATAAGTTCCTGTAATGGCCAGCAACGATCATCACTGGATAATTTGTTTAGTTTGGAAGAGCTTGATGTCATAACCAAATCTGGTAAATCATCCGATGCAATCAGTAAATTCAACTGTTCCGAATCCGTAGCTTTTACTATATTAATTTTAATTCCGGTTTCTTCTTCTATTAACTGTTCAATGATTCCATCTTCCATGGTATCGTACGGCAGCCAGGTACAATCGACGAACATATCAAATGTCACTTTATTTTCTGGATTTGGAAATTGACTTTCACTGTCTTTGGCTTCCTTTAACACAGCATCACTTCCTGTGTTTGTACTTTTACCACATGCTGTGCATGAAATTACAAGCAGACCAATACATAAAACACTAACTAATTTTTTCATCTTTCTCATAGATACCTCTCCTCCAACCTTTTTATTTTAACCCTTAACGGCTCCTAACATAATTCCTTTTACAAAGTGCTTCTGAAGAAATGGATATACTAAAACAATTGGTAAAATTGTAATAATCATTGCTGCCATTTGGACCGATGTTGTAGTTACCTGACCATAACGTGATGCTTGCATCATCGCTGCTTTTGAGGTCACATCAACTTGATTTTTTGTTATGACATCTCTCATCAGGAATGCTAAGGTACGCAGTGATTTCTTTCCCGGTGCAAAGAATGCAGTGTCACTCCAGGCATTCCATTGACCAACTGCTGCAAATAGCCCCAATGTAGCAATCAATGGCTTAGATAAAGGTAATACAATTCTTGTGTATATTCGCATCTCTCTTGCGCCATCCAATCGTGCCGATTCATATAATTCAATTGGTATTTCCCGAAAGAATGAAATTGCAAGGATACAATAATATGTACTAAACATGGTTGGTATAACGTAAACCCAAAACGTATTCAAAAGTCCGTAAGAATTCAGTACCAGATAGTAGGGAATGAGTCCCCCGCTAAAATACATACATATCAATAACACTACATTGTAAAACTTCCGAAACATTAAGTTCGGTGCTGATAATCCATACCCCACCATACATGTGAATAAAATTGTCAATGTGGTTCCTACCGCCGTCTTTAAAATTGAAATCAAAAGTGCATGTAACCATTTTGCATCACTTAAAAACTGCTGATAATTAGCTAATGTAAATTTTCTCGGCCAAAAATAAATGCCTCCGTTCAATGCATCCACACCATCATTAAAAGAAATAATAATAACATAATAAAATGGGTATAACGTTACAAGTAAAATCAAAGTCATTGTGATAAAAATTACGGTGTCCATTACCTTGTCTTCTGTTGTTCTTCTAATTTTTCTTCGTTGATACTTCATTACAATTGCCCCTTTCCAGTTTTCTATCTACGCCTAAAACTCATCTGATCAAAGAATTAGAATAAGGAGGATCCTGATACCTTCTTGGATACTGCATTTGCACTCAATACTAATACAAAGGAGATCACTGACTGAAATAACCCAGCCGCTGCAGCAAATGAATATCTGCCTTGCCCCAATCCTATCTTATAAATAAAGACTTCTAAGATTTCTGAACGTGAAAGGTTCATTGTATTTCCTAATAGCATTGCTTGGTCAAAGTTAGACCCGAACAAACCGCCAATTGCTAATATTAAAAGAATTGCTACTGTGCCTTTGATGGAGGGAAGTGTAATGTGTCGAATGCATTGCATTCTTCCGGCACCATCAATTCTTGCACTTTCATATAATGTGGGACTAATACCTGCAATGGCCGCCAAATAAATAATGGCACCCCAACCGGTCTCTTTCCATATCTCACTAAATACTGCCAACCCATAATAATATTTTGGATCCATTAAAATAGGAATTGGTTTATCTACAACACCTAATTTTAGCAAAATTTCATTAACCAGACCTGTATTGGTGGAGAAAAATGTAAATAATATTCCCGATACAATGATCCATGAGAAAAAGTGTGGTAAATAACTTACGGTTTGTACTACCCTCTTATAAACCTTTCCTCCCATTTCCGATATCATAATCGCAAAGATAATCGGAAGTGGAAACGATAAAATAAGTTTCAATACACTGATACACAATGTATTTCTCATAAGTATTGGGAATTTTCGATCCGTTAAAAATGCCTTGAAATGCTTTAATCCTACAAATGGACTTGTAAATATCCCTGCAAATCCTGCTTTAATATCATAATCTTCAAATGCAATGATAACGCCCACCATAGGGATAAGTGAGAATAACAGTAGAAAAATTAATCCTGCTAAGACAAAACCATGTAAAGGCAGCTGCTTCTTAAAAGTACGCAATCTTTGACTCTTTTCCATTTTCGTAATCATGAATTTAATCTCCTATTATGTGTAAAATGTCCTTCTTAGATGTTTTACTTCATTTTTTTCTGCGCATAGTGTACATATTGGCCAATTAATTTAATTTATTTTCACTCTTTTCATACATTATATACAATCAACTTTATCCTGTAAATGCAGAAAAGCCGAAAAACTTATAATTTTCCGACTTTTCTACATATACATTTATTTGTATTTTATATTTTTGAAGCATTATCTTTATTTTAATAGTTTTCTATTATGTACCTATTTTTACAATCTCACTTATCCTTTTGCTCTATTTTACATTAAAACCACATCCCTAACTCTATGTAAATTCCACTTTCTGTCTTACATTTACCTATCCTCCAAAATCAGTAATTCTATCAATGATTCCCTTAACTTTGCCGGTGTTTTACCTTCGTATCGCTTAATAACTGTACTAAAATAATTTTCGTTCTTAAATCCCACCATTTCAGCAATATCTGCAAATTTTAAATCACGATCAATCATTAATTTTTTGGCTTGCTCAACACGGTATCCATTTAAGTACTCCTTTAACTTTTTTCCTGTCATTTTATAAAAAAAGCGACTTGCATAATCCACATTGAATCCGGTTACATTGCATATATCCAAAACAGAAATCGGTTTATAATAATTCTTAGCAATATAAGATTTCATCTTATTTACCTCATATACTTTTGAAAGATCTCTCTTTTTTGTCTCCCCCATTTGACGAAGAATGGAATATAGTAATTCATAACAATATCCACGAACAAGAAGCTGCCAATTCTTTTGTTCATAGGTATATGCTTTATACATTTTGCGAAACAGATACTCTGTGGTTTCTTGGTCCTTCACCGCCATATATTCAGGAAATCTTATATCGTTTTCAAATACCGGATCCAATCGTATATGTTCCTTATACTGTAATTCATTTCCGAATAGTGTTACATATGATTCAATGGTATTATAAAAAGTATAATGCCATTCCTTGTCCTCGTATGGAAACAAGTCACAATGAAACCAATAAAGATCACCTTGGACATCTTCATCTAACCATAACTTATGAGGAACATTTGGTTTTATAATAACCAAATCCCCTTGTTTCACTTCATAATTGCGTTCCTCGATTTGAATATGTATGATGCCACAAAAACAATAAAAGAACTGATGATCATAGATTCTCCGATAAAGATTTTTCCAGGAATCTTTTTTTTGCAATCCTACTTCCCGAATATAAGGAACAATTTCTTCAATACTACTACTCATACCCTATTCCCCCTGTGTTCATACTTTATATTAATTAGTATAGCAATTTTATTCCAGACATTTGTCTTTTTGCTTTCTAAATATATAGGCTTTACTGAACAAATAATTTAATACAATTACCACCACTGTTAAGAAGGCTTTTACAATTAAATTATTGAATTTTAACTCATTAACAAAAAGAAGCATTCCCAACTGCTCCACAAAAAAAGAAAGAATCCTGGCCCCAAAAAATTTGATTATTTTCATAGACTCTTTCCATATACTTTCTCTTTCCGATTGAAATACCCACAAAGCATTTACAATATAAGCAAATGAAACTGCAACCACCCATGCAATGGTATTAGCAATCAGATTTTCTACCTCTAATACATTACAAAGTAAATAGTATACAATAAAATTTACGATCGTTGTCATAATACCTGCAAAGGTATAGGTAATAATTTCGCGGTTTACAAACTTACTCCAATATTTTTTTACATATGACATATGATTTTTATACATAAAGAAGCTCCTTTGTATTTAAACATAATTAAAATGTTAAATATAATTGAATTTTAATAAGGTTCATCATCTTATTTTATTCTACATCAGTTGGAACATACTGTAAAGACAAAAGAGGATGCTGCTATTGCAACATCCTCTTTTCTTAGGAGTAGTTATGTAATAAAAATATTATTACACCGATTTATGTAATAAAAGATTATTACCGGTTTTAAAATGAAGAACTCCGCAAATTAGTTTGTCATTTTTTTAACAAAGTTCTTCGTTTTTTAAAGCTTTTTAAGCTTAAGAAAAGGATATCACATTCTACTAACAATTTCAATGCTTTTAGTAAAATGTGATATCAATTTTTTAAATATTTTTTTCTTTGCATCTTTGTTTCATATCCATTGCTATTCTTTTCATAAAATCCAGATTATTTTTTTATTATCTTACTCTCTTTCTTTTCTTTCTTGTCTTATCCTTTTTCAAAACCTTCCCGTAATTTCTTTAATGCTTTCTTCTCAATTCTTGATACATAGGATCTGGATATTCCTATTATATTTGCTATTTCTCTTTGAGTTACTTCGTTATTTGCATTTAATCCATACCGCATTTCAATAATCTGGCGTTCCCTTTTTGTTAATACCTTATCTACTAATGTATATAAACGCTTGATATTCCCTTGGAGCTCCAGCTCATCCACTATATCCATGTCTGCACTTTCAATAATGTCCAGTAGATTTATTTCATGACCTTCTTTATCAGAACCGATAGGTTCATAAAGATAGACTTCTTTTGCCTGCCGTTTCCCATTTCTTAGCATCATTAACAATTCATTTGCTCTTTCTCATGTTTGGCGGTAATTGCAGCTAAATGTTCTGTTTTTCCTCATACTCCGGTAGTTTACTGCCTTTAAAAAACACTTCTACTTTTCTACCATTCCAGTGAATTTCTTCAATTAATTCTTTGACAGTATATTTTCTTTGTTCGTAGCTTAATTCCTTCCACATTCTCTCATCAAATATAGTTAATAATTCAACCCACCAGTCATCTTCATATTCTATATTTTTTTCCTCAATTTCATCTTCTAATGAAGCTTCCAATTGTTTTAATTCCTCCAGATACATCTGATATTGTTCTATAAAATTTTCAATAGCTTCTTCTGTTGTTGCTTTCAGAATTGCTTTTTTAATATTGTCTAAATATCTTTTGGTTTTATTAATCTGGTTTCTTATGTAACTATCTCTTGAAGTACTGCATAACCGATTGTTTTCTTTCATTTTTTTATATCTGAATAAGGATTTATTAAATATTGGTGTAATTTCTTTTTCTAATCCTGTTATTTTTTTTACAATAATTTTGTCTAAAACATTACCGGCTATATTAAATTCTTTACACCGGGTTCCTTTACTTCTTTCTTTCATTTCACATAAATAATAAAAGGACTTTTCGCCTTCAGAATTTCGATTGCCGGATGTTTTTGGCCTCATCGGATGCCCGCATTTACATTTTAGCACACCGGAAAGTAACGCATCCGTAGTTCTTGAAGCACGATAGGATTTTTCTTTATTTTTATCCAGCATTTTTTGCACTTTAATCCAGTCACTGCTTACAATTAATGGCTTATGTTCACCTACTGCAATAACCCAATCTTCATTCTTCCTCCACCTTGATTCTTTCGTATCTAAATTTATATCACTGCTCTTTACCGATAAAGTCTTATTATAGGCCATTATTCCATGTTCACCGTCAAATGCTTCTTTCGGTGCATAGATAGAATAGCCGTTTTTCATAAAATACTCATGAGCACTCAAATCTGCTCTGCAATAAACCGGATTTGTCAATATAAACTTAATACTATATCTTCTAAAATCTACATCAGAACGCGTTTTGTATTTATGCTCTAGCAAATAGGCTTCTACCTTGGATAAAGAGCCTAATTCTAAATACTTTGCAAATATTTTTTCAATTATTGCTGCTTCTCCAGGAATAACCTCTAAATAATTTTTCCTTTTTTCCTGCCCTCCATGATTAATATATGAAGTTAGTTTTGATTCATAAGCAAAAGGAGTCTTTCCTCCCAGCCATCTTCCCAGCTTTGCCAGTTCCAGCATAGAATCCTGAATACGTTCCGCTATAACTTCTCTTTCTAATTGAGCAAAAACTACCGTTATAGTCAGCATTGCCCTTCCCATTGGAGTTGTGGTATCAAAATCCTCCTTCACACTGATGAATTCCGTTCCATGGGTATTTAAGACCTCATAGATTTCTGTAAAATCCTGCACAGAACGCGTTAAACGATCTAATTTATATACCAATAATATATGAATAGGCTTGCTTCCACTAATAATATCTCTCATCAATTCTTTAAATTTTTCCCGATCTAAGTTAGCCCCTGTTTTTCCCTCTTGTTCCTCATATATAAGAAATTCCGTTTTGAAATCAGAATATTTATATCTGGCAAGTTGCTTGCACTTTTCAATCTGTACCTTAAGGCTTTCTCCTTTATCTGTTGCTTTACTTTTTCTAGCATAAATGGCAATCACTTTTGTCTCCATTTTGATTCCCCTGACTTTACAATTCTACTCCGGTTGGTTACATAATTTTTTTTGTACTTCTGTCATCATTTTATTTCTTTGTCCTATATCCTTTATCTTCCGGTTCATAATTTCTTTTATCATTTTGACATGCACTTCACCCAATGTCTTTGCTAACAATTCATTTCCCATATCATCACTTGGTAAATGAAAAATCACTTCGAATTTCGCCGGCTTTCTTGCCATATGAACAACTCCGTTGTCTTTTATATATATCATATGACTTATGCAGTTTGTCTTATTTCATGTAAATATTAAAAGCTGACATCCCGTTCCACCAATCCAGAGCAATAGACCGATGCTGCTCAGTTAAATTTCATACAGACCTTTTTATATTATTAAAAAAGTACCAAAACACCTTTATTATGTTTTGATACTCATATACACTATATAATATATTCAATTGAATTTTCTTCCGTTTTTCTGATCGCTGTATTATAGATAAGCATTGCTTCTCTAATCTCCATAGGCCCTAAAGCATAAGAAACCAGTTCTTTTCGGTTCATTAATTCTGCCTTTACTCTACGATTTAGTTTGCCTGGCTGTCCTTCTACAATAGTGACTTCATGACTGTCTGGAAAGTTCTCTATATAATATGGATCAAATAATTCAATTACACCCCCGTTAACATCATTTAGCAGGACATAGTGTCCGACATCCTCTAACCAAACTCTTGCAACCACTACACCATGCTGTTGAAGGCATCCAATAATCCCGCTATTTTGGCCGATGTATACCTGTTCCCCTTCTAAAAATTCAGAATAGACAGGAAAATTATTGGTTATTCCATATTGATTCAACCAGCTGGAAATAAATTTCATAGCCATTTTAGAAGTTCCGTTTTTACCAGATTCTCCTTGTTCATTATAGGCATCTAATGTATATAGTGAAATGGTTTTTAGCAATTCCGGTGTCAGCTGTTCTCTGTCAAATAAATAGCGAAATGCATTGATAAGTGTAGTAGGGCCGCAATCATATTCTGATGTCTGGTAATTTAATATGTTCTTCATTTATATTTTACACCATTGCATATCTCAGGCGGACCTGTGATACTGCCATAAATAAAAATGAGTGAAAGAATCTGTTGGTGGCAGCCTTTCATAAATTATATTTTCTTTCACTCTTCCAAACATGATATCTCTTTGCGATATCTAAATAATAGACGAAGAAGTTCAACGTGAAAATTCAAATTAATTCTCATGTTGGAGTTCTTCCAAGTGGGAAAATGCTTTTCCTTCACACTTCTCCATTCCCATTTATGATGTATCATTCATTATGCATGTAAATTATGCCTGATTTATGCCGTAGGATCAACTGCATCACGCAATGCATCTCCTATAAAATTAATACTGATAACCAATAGTATAACAATAGTTCCCGCAGGAATCCAGAGCCAGAACTTACTTGTAAGAATAGTAATGGACTCTGCTCCATTTAAAATATTTCCAAGGCTGGCTGTTGGAGGCTGTACTCCCATCCCAAGAAAACTTAATGCAGCCTCGTCCAATATTGATGTGGCAAATACTGTAGTAGCATATACCAGAACCGGAGCAATTGTGTTAGGTAAAATTTCCGAAAATAAAATATATCTCTTTGGCATGCCAGCCACAATATCTCCTTTTACAAAATCAGTTTCCCTAAGGGACAGCACACTGCCTCTGACAAGTCTGGCAACTCCTGGCCAGTCTACAAGACCAAGAATTAAAATAATATTCCACAAACCGGGTTCAAAAATAGCTGCAACAACCAGAACTAACAAGATATAGGGAAAGGACATAATGGTATCGGTAATACGCATAATAATATTATCTACAATGCCGCCAAAATATCCTGATACCAGTCCCAATACTACTCCGATTATAGTTGAAATAATAGTAGCAGCAAATCCTACCAGCAAAGAGCAGCGAGTAGCATAAAGAAGTCTGCTTAACATATCCCTGCCTATCTGATCTGTTCCAAGCCAATGTTCCCAAGTCGGTGGTTTTCCAAAGGAACCTGTCACTTTATTGGGGTCATAGGGAGCAATAACCGGTGCAAATATTGCAAGAATTACCATTATACATAGAAAGCAAAGGCTGATAACTGCCAGTTTATGTTTTTTAAACCGTTTTATTATCATCCTCCAGCTGCTCTGACTATATGTATTTTCCTCTAACATTTTTTTCATTTACAGTTACTCCTCCATAATTACTGGTATTTAATTGTTGGATCTACCAAGGCATATACAATATCTGTAAGCAAGTTAGCTGCTAAAACCACAACTGCAGTTAATAGACAGACTCCCATAATAACAGGGTAATCCCGGCCTGTAATGGCATTCATTGTAATCAATCCCAGTCCCGGCCAGCTAAAAACCTGTTCAATAATAACTGCTCCACCAAACAGCATGGGAATCTGCATACCAATCACTGTTACGATAGGAATTAAAGCATTCCGAAGGGCATGCTTATTAATGGTTAAAAACCGTCCGATTCCTTTTGATTTTGCCGTCCGCAGATAATCCTGCTGTAATATTTCTAATACCGCACTTCTGATGTATCGAATATTAGAACCAGCAATTGAGATTGCCAAAATCATAACTGGCATAACCATATGCTTTACTATATCCAAAACTCCCCCATCACCTCCTGTAGTAGTCATACCACTTGATGGCAGCCACCCAAGACGTACTGTAA
>NZ_DAMAUC010000037.1:0-5107 GCF_032079385.1 Anaerocolumna sp. | reverse complement strand
AAATATCAGGGAAAGAAAAAAACTTGGAATACTGCTTCCTAAGAAGGAAAGAGATACCAAAGTGTAATCACGTTTTGTGTAACGATGTACTGCACTATAGATACCTGAGGGTATCGCTATAATTAGGCCTATAATTATGGATGTGCCCATTAATAAAAGAGTAGGTCCGATATGGCTTCCTATAATTTCACTAACAGGCTGATAATTCTTAATCGAATATCCCAGATTTCCCTGAAGCAGCTGGCTTAACCAATTAAGATACTGCTGATATATTGGCTGATCCAAACCTAATCTGGAAGCCTTTACTTCTACTGCTGCAGCTGTAACTCTGGGTCCTGCCATCATTTCCAAAGGACTTCCTGCAAGACTCATTATCATAAAATCAATAATGGTAATGCCGAGAAGAACAGGCAGAGCTGTCAATATTCTTTTTACAATATATTTAAACATTTTGATTTTCCTCCGTTCCATTAGGGAAATCTTTTCTCAGTATGTTATCTGACATCACTGGACAGGCAGATAAGTGGCTGCTACCGGGGCTAACTGGTTCTAATCCCGGTTCCATTTCTCTACAGGATTCCTTGGCATAAGGACAGCGGGGATGAAATCTGCAGCCACCGGGAGGTGCTGCGGCAGAGGGTATTTCTCCACTTAGGACGATTCGGTTCCTGTCACGATGTTTTGGATCCGGCAAAGGAGAAGCATCAAAAAGAGCCTTAGAATATGGATGTACCGGATTATTAAAAAGTTCCTCCGTATCTGCAAGTTCTACAACTTTTCCCAGATACATAACTGCGATTCGATTACTTATATAATGAACAGCTCCCAGTCCATGTCCAATAAATACATAAGTCAGTCCTAATTCTTCCTGTAATTGTCTTAATAAGTTTAACACCTGCGCCTGAACAGAAACATCCAGAGCACTAACCGGCTCATCACATACAATTAGTTTAGGATTTATGGACAGCGCTTTTGCTATTCCAATTCTTTGCCTTTGTCCTCCTGAAAATTCATGAGGGTATCTGTGCCTGACTGAGCTTGGTAAGCCTACCAGATTCAGAAGCCGGTTTACCTCATGACTTATATTTTCCTTTTTGACAATTCCATGATAGAGCATAGGCGCAGCCAGTATGTCATAAATCTGCTTTCTTGGGTTCAGAGAAGAAGTGGAGTCTTGAAATATCATCTGAAATTCTGTACGTATTCCTTGAAGCTGGCGTACAGACATATTAGATATATCCTGATCTTTATAAAGAACGCGGCCTGAAGTAGGCCGCTCCAAAGCTATCATCTGTCGTCCCATTGTTGACTTACCACAGCCGGATTCCCCCACGATACCAAGGGTTTCTCCTTCATAAATGGTTAAATCAACCCCGTCCACAGATTGTATCATATTCTTATGTCCTATGAAACCGGCTCCCTTAGCCGGATAATATTTTTTAAGATTCTCTATCCGCATTAAAGGTTCTTTCATTTCTTTATGAAACATTGAATATCTTCTCCTTTCCGGTTTGGGCAAGACGGCAACGTACCATATGTTGTGAATCCAGTTCCTTATACAACTGCCTGTTTGCACATTCAGGGGAAGCATAGGGACATCGTTTGGCAAAACGACATCCCTTCATATTCTGGTATTTTTCAGGTACTGTTCCGGGAATAGATGCTAATTTTTGATTTCTATTACCATAAATACTTGGAACAGACTGCAATAATGCCTGTGTGTAGGGATGAGCAGGATTTTCAAAAAGTGTATTTACATCCGCTTCTTCCACACATTGTCCTGCATACATTACAATTACCCTGTCTGCCAATTCCGCAACCAGTCCAATGTCATGGGTAATTAATATAATTGACATCTTAAATTCCTCACGAAGTTCAAGTAAAAGTTTCATGATCTGTAATTGTATGGTTACATCTAAAGCTGTGGTAGGCTCATCTGCTATGATAAGTTTTGGATGACAGGCAAGTGCCATGGCTATCATAGCTCTCTGGCGCATGCCGCCGGAGAGCATATGGGGATATTTCTTTAATATAGCTTTCGGATCCGGAAGTCCAACCTTTTCCAGCATTTCAATGGCGTATTCCCTTGCTGCTTTTTTATCATACCCCAAATGGATACGAATGGTTTCCTCCAGCTGATTTCCTATTGTAAATACTGGATTGAGGCTGTTCATAACATCCTGAAATACCATGGCAGCTTCATTTCCCCTGATCTTATCCAGTTCTTTATCCGTCATTTTGAGTAAGTCTTTTCCTTCAAAGAGCACTTCCCCGCCAATAACTTTGGCTGTATTACTTAGGAGCCCCATAATTGACAAAGCGGTCACACTCTTACCACACCCGGATTCTCCTACTATGCAAAGGATTTCGCCCGGATTTACCGAAAAGTTTACTTTATCCGTACAAATTATCTGTTTATGATCTTCTTTAAATGCAACTTCCAGTTCCTTTACTTCCAATAATGGTGCCATCTGTCCCGCCCCCTTTACTTCTATTATTCTGCTATTTCCCATTCATATACGTTGAGGAAAGTACCATATACATCTGGCACTACATTTTGAAGACGATTGCTTTTTGCACCAAGGGCACTGATGATATATGCCGAAATCATTGGTACTTCCTTTTGTACATAAGTGTCTATGGTAAGATACAGATCCTTCATTTCTTCCATCTCTTTTACTGTCTGGGTTTTAACTAGAGCAGCTGAAATTTCTTCATTATAATATCCCGTCCAGCCCTCTTTGGATAACAGCCAGTCAACATCTGTATATGGATCAACTGGTGTAAACGTATATTGGATTGCTATAATATCAAATTCTTTATTACCTGCAACCGACATTAATGTTGATAAATCAACGGTATTAACTTTCAAATTAATTCCTATTTCCGCTAACTGGGCAGTAAAGAAACTAGCAACCTGGACAAATGTAGTGTCTCCACTATTTACATAGAAGGTATATTGTGTAGAGGGATCCCATCCATCTGCTACTGCTTCTTTTACTAAAGCGGCAGCCTTTTGTGGATCATACTCCACAGGTTTTAAGCTGCTATCATAGAATGGACCTGCACTTGCAAGGAAGCCATCCACAATTTCTCCATTCCCATTCAGGATTTCGTTCAATATAGTTTCTCTATCAATACCATAAAGTATTGCCTGACGAATTCGTGTATCCGTAATATTATCCGTATTAATAAAAATTGACTGGTTTGTAACTGGCGTTCCTTCAAATACATTGATATTATTTAAAGCTTTCACAGACTCGTAGTCTTCCTGTAATATTACTCCTGTTGTCTGCTGTACCAAATCAATTTCACCTGACTGAAGCCCTGCAAGAAGTTGACTGGAAGTCACCACTTTAATATTTAAGTTTTTAATCTTAGGAACACCTTTCCAATAATTATCATTTGCAGTATATGTTACATAATGATTTAAATCAAAATCGGTTATAAAATAAGGCCCACTTATTACAGTAGGTGCGTTAAACCATTTATAAGTCAATAAATCTTCTCTTGGAACATCCCCTAATATATGTTCCGGTAAAATTAATATGTATCTTCCATAAATATTATTAAATGCATAAAGAGCCATTTCTGATTTTGTTGTAATTTCCACCGTCTTTTCATCTATAGCTTTGATTCCACTGATTTCCTCTGCGCCGGCTTCTACATATCCATCATCACCAACACCTGCAATTTTATATATGGACATACCTGTATTACCTACTTCCGGGCTTGCCCAGCATAAAAAACTAAATAATACATCTTTAGATGTAATTGGTGTACCATCAGACCAAGTTGCATTTTCATCCAGTTTAATTGTAAAATGCTTATTATCTTCCGTTGTAATTTCTTTTGCTATTTGTGCTTCAAATTCCAAATCCTTATTTAATTCTACCAGAGAAAGAAAGGAAAGTGAAGCAGCATATTTTACGACTTCCGTACCATCTTGAAGCAATGGGTTTAAAGAGCCTATAATGTCTGTTACTCCTATATTAACAATATCCCCTGAGTTTCCTCCCTTTGTATTAACTCCGCTAATATTATCTGCATTTTCTACCTTCGCTGAGTTATCTGCATTTTTCTTTCCACAAGCTGTTAATGTAATCATTGCCATCGTTATTAACAATATAACTATTCTTGTACTACTGTTTTTTTTCATATAATCCTCGATTCCGCGCTTTAGCGCCTTTTATGACCTATCTCCTCATGTACCACTTCTTTCATAGGTACATATCTAAATATATCATGTATCTTCTTTTTTTTCAACATTTCATACCATATTCATATGAATAGTGTGGTTTTGATTATAACTCTATGGCTATTAAGTGTCAACAAATATAATGAATATTTTTACTAAAAAACCAATTTAACTCATATAAGAAAAAGACTTCCCTATTACATTAAGTTTTAAGGAAACCTTCTGATTTATTTCTAGTTTTCATTACCGCCAAAGTGCAAAGGTGCATTATCAATACATCGGGATGCATAAGTAGCAAGTCTAATACCTTTATCAGCATCAAAGGTGTCTATTGCCTTGATCAGTCCGATTGTGCCAATAGATATCAGGTCATCTATGTCTTTGTCCGCCGTATTATATTTTTTGACAATATGTGCAACTAGACGGAGATTTCTTTCAATTAGGATGTCTCTCGCTTCCTTACTACCTTGTTTACATAGGTTCAAGATATCCGTTTCTTCCTTGGCGCTCAGTGGTTTCGGAAAAGATTTCACTGAATAAGCACCTCAATGATTAGAGTTTATTATTAATCTATGTTAGTGGGACCAATTAAGTGCCTTTCCTACAATTTATTCGTAAGATATTTCTTAATAGTTTTAAAGAATATATAAAAATTTAGGTTATTAACAATAGTACGCTTTGCCCAATATGGGGTATTCAGACCATAGAGAGTGGGGGATATTGTATATTGCTTGTTCCATATAGAAATTCGATGGTTCTAATACGATAGGAATCGCTTAAAGCATATTTAAAAATTGAGAACTCCTCGGCTATGCCTCGTCAAACATCTCATTTTTTAAATATTGGCGCGATTCCTATCATATAAGAACCATTAGCGAATTTCTCAAAGTCACTAGCAATATACAATAT